>NZ_JBJXCT010000004.1:0-176814 GCF_046159715.1 Pampinifervens navoyensis | reverse complement strand
TTCCCCTTTCGCCTATCTGTATTTACCACATCTCCCAACCTCACCACCTGCCAATCCTCAGGCAAAGGTCCCAGCTCCGTGTCTCTTAAGCGCGTTTCCTCAAAAAACTCAAAGCCCATGGTATAAATTATAGAACTTCAGAATTCAGAGATATCTGACTCCTCCCAGACCCTCAGTCCACATACCTGAAAAGTTTGACCCTGCCCTCATAGTCTCTTTCTTGCTCAAAAAGCTAACTCACCAGAAAGGTAGCCTTCAAGAAGTGGGTCTGTTATCTCATAGCGTCCTCTGTCTATCTTTCTGAGAAGACCCATCAGCCTCAGCTTCTGTATGACCTTGCTGACCATCTGAGCCTTTATTTTCAGGCTCTCAAAAGGATTAACCCCCAACGCAATAGCCCGCAGGACATCAATCCCATGTTTAACCGTCCGTGCCTTATCCACAAGAAGCTCCACATAGCCCTTTTCTTCTGCCAGAAGTTCTTCAAGGGCAATCATTGGCTCAAGTCCTACCTGTAGCTTCTGGAAAAACCTTGAGGTGTAATAGGGGTGACCTCGCAGTGCTTCTATGACGCTTACTGCTACAGAGCTCATGGGTATGTGTATGTATGCAAACTCAAGCACTTCTCTAAGGTTCAGAGCCCTGAGCTCCATCATTGTCCCAAAGCGGAAAAAGGCGCCTCTTCTGTCCGCGAATATCTTTTCCATGAGGCTCTCCTGAGAGCCTGCAAAAATATAAGAAACTCTGTCGTGATGCTGAATCACACTTCTGAAAAGTTTTACAAGCCTGTCTTTTTCTCTGTATAACTCTCCAAATTCGTCGTAAGCAACCAGCACTCTCCTGTCCTTTTTCTGAGCTATTCTCTGGGGAATGTCCAGCACCTTTGAAAGTTCCAGTAGCGGGTCTCTCTTTTCGGAGATCAGTTCCAGCTCAACGCCAAACTCTTCAAAGACGGCTCTTGCCTTCAGTGAAAGACCTTTTACAAACCTTTTGATGCCCTCCGCCACTCCCAGCTCTTTCAGAAATTGCTCAAGCATGTGTTCCATCAAACTCTGAGGACTGTCAGAGTATGGCATGAGGTCTATGTAAAAGTTTATTGTCTGCCCATTCAGCTGATTCATCAGCCTCTTTATGAGGGTGGTCTTGCCGTATCTTCTGGGTGCAATCAGAACAAAGCTCTCACCACTCAGAACACCCCTTTCCAGCCTTTTGAGCTCCTCCTCTCTGTTTATAAACCACACGGTTTTATTATTATAAGTCTTTGGGGTTTATAAGTAAACCTGACTGGTTAAAAATTTTAAACCCTCACGGTTTATAAAGCCTCAAGCCCACCAGAATCTCCCACAGCCTTCTGTCTGCTTCCTTTCTTTCCTCCTCTGCCTCCTCCAGCTCCACTATAGCCTCCTCCAGAGGCAGGACCTCTTCGGCGTGGTTCTTTGACACATACCTTGAAGGGCTCAGATTATAGTCGTTGAGCCTTATCTCTTCCAGGCTTACTATCCTGCTTATGCCTTTCTCTTCTTTCCACTGGGTGTATATCTCATGAACCTTCTGTATGGTTTCATCTGGTAGGAAATTCTTGGGTCTCCCCTTCTGGTAGAAGTCTGATATGTCTATGAGAAGCACCTTTGACCTTCTCTCTGCGGGTTTGTTTTTTTCTATGACCATTATTATGCCTGGGGCTGTGGTGTTGTAAAAGAGGTTTTCCGGAAGCAGGACCACCGCAGATATGAGGTCTTTCTCTACAAACTCCTTCCTTATGTCCCTTTCTCTGTTTCTACCTTCGGTGCCACTTCCGCGGGAAACCGCTCCAGTATCGAGAACCACCGCCATTCTTCCCCCTTCTTTCAGGCTTGCATACATGTGCTGAACCCATCCCCAGTCGGCAGAGCTCTCCGGTGGATAACCAAAGTTAAACCTCTTGTATCTGTCTTCTTCGTATACGGACTGAGGAAACTTCTGGTTCCACATGGGATTGGCAAGGACCACATCAAAACGAATGCCGTCCTTTATGAAGGCTGGGTCTGTCATGGTGTTGCCAAGAGCAATCTCTGCTTCCATGTCGTGTATAAAGATGTTCATCTTCGCCATGGCGTAGGTGGTGTGGTTTATCTCCTGCCCGTAGAACTTCAGAGGTGCAACCTTACTATCTTTGCCATACTTCTCTTCAAAGACAATCTGACAGTTTATGAGAAGTCCTCCTGAGCCACAGCAGGGGTCGTATATATCTTCCCCGGGTCTGGGGTCCATAAGGCGCGCCATCATGAGGGCAACTTCCTTGGGAGTGTAGAACTCTCCCGCAGACTGTCCAGAGCCCTCTGCGAACTTTCTCAGCAGATACTCGTAGGCTCTTCCCAGTATGTCTGGCTCTACGTCTCTGAGCCCCAGTCTGTGCTTTGAAAGTATGTCCACCAGCCCTCTGAGGCTTTCATCGCTCACTATCCTCTGCCCTGCGGTGGTGGCATTAAAATCCACTATGTCCACCACGCCCTGAAGCTCCGGGTTGTGCCTTGCGATAGCCCTGAC
The DNA here is from genome assembly GCF_046159715.1 of Pampinifervens navoyensis. Lineage (NCBI taxonomy): Bacteria > Pseudomonadati > Aquificota > Aquificia > Aquificales > Aquificaceae > Pampinifervens > Pampinifervens navoyensis. Next base: position 174,288 of record NZ_JBJXCT010000004.1, on the reverse strand, counting down.
TGCGTTGGTAAGGTATTCACCGAGGTTTGTGGTCTGTTTTCTTATGTTGCTCCATCGGGCTTCTTCTGGTATGTAGAACCTTACAAGCCCTCCTCTCTTCAGGGCTTCTTCTGCGGACGCTTTACTGCCGAAGGTCTGAGCGAGCTCCTCCAGCTCATCTTCAAAGACATCAGAGAGCCTTTTTATGAATATAAGGGGAAGGATATAGTCCTTGTATTTTGGTGCGTCAACTTCGCCTCTTATGACGCAGGCAGCTTCCCACAGCCAGTTTTCAAGAGTTTTTATATCCATCGTATAAATTCTACTCTAACCTGTAATTCACCGGCAATCTGACAAGCACCTCCACCGGTGGCTTTGGGAAGAGGTGTGCCACCTTTCTGACCGTTTCCATTGCGTTTTTGTCCAGCACTTCGTAGCCTGAGCTTTCTGCTACCTTTACCTCCTTAAGTGTTCCATCCTCGCAAAGTCTGATAATCAAAACCACCCTTCCCTCCCAACCCATCCGGCGTGCTATGGGCGGGTAGCTTATATTTTTCTGCACTATCTGGGAAATTACAGAGAGTTTCTCCTTCAGATACTGGTCCCTCTGTTGCTGGAGAGAAGATGAAGTGTCTGTTTTGTGGGGAAACTCCTCTCCAGTTTTTCCTGCACCTGCCTTGGTCTCTGTGGTGTTAGTCTGATTAATCTGACCAGAAGGCACAGCTGAAGCAGTTGAGGGCTGAGAAGGTGCTGAGGAGTATGTGCCGATATCTGATGGCTGGAGTGTGGAACTTTCTTCTTTTTCCTGAGCGGGCTTAGCCTCTTGTGCTGGAGATGGTTTACGAGAGGCTGAGGGCTGGTTTATGGCTGGCAACCTTTCAGGAGCTTTTGAGACCATTCTGTCTTCCTTCCTGTGCTTTTCCGTGTGCTCCTTTTCTGGAGCTTTAACCTCTGTCACTCTCCTTTCAAACTCCATAAGACTGAGGTCAATCTCAAGGGGTCTCTTTGCGTTCTGAAGGTTCATGCCCGAAAGAAGGAGAATTATAAGTAAAAAAAGAAGATGAAGGAAAAGCGAGCCAACATAGGCTCTGAGCCTGTAGCTCATCTAACTACCTCCGTCCTTATGGAGACCCTTTCAAGGTTGTGTTTCTTTAAAAGGTCCAGAAGGCTTACAAGGCTCTGGAGGCTTGCCTGACTGTCTCCTGATATGCTTATGCGTGTAGAGGGGTCAAGGCTTCTGAGGATGCTCTCAAGCTCCCGAAGGCTCACCTCTCTACCTTCAAAGAACAGCCTTCCATCCTTTGTGAGAACTATTTCAAGGCTACTGAGCGTCTCTTCATGCTTCTGACTTGCCTTTGGGAGGTTTACGGGAATTGAACCCTGCACCACAAAGGTGGCGGTGATAAGCACAATGGTAAGCAGGACCAGCATAATGTCCACAAGAGGTATGACGTTTATGGAGCTGAATTCCTTATCTTCCATTTTTTGCCTCCCACAGGGCAAGTTTTTCACGCACCTTCCTGAGAAGGTAGTTGTAGAGCACCGACGAGGGTATGGCGACCAGAAGACCCACCGCAGTAGCCTTCAGTGCAAGAGCGAGCCCCACCATCACCTTCTGAGTATCTACAAAACCTTCCTGACCAATGGTGTAAAAGGTGAGCATTATGCCAAGCACTGTCCCCAAAAGCCCTATGTAGGGTGCATTGGAGGCAGTAGAGGCGATTACAAAAAGACCCTTTGTGAGCTCCATTTCCAGCTCCTGCCGGCTTTTGAAGTCCTCCAGATTAACCCTTCTGTAAAAGCTCAGCCTCTCAAGCGCTATACCCACAGAGATAAAGCTCAGAAGCAGCAAAAGCCCTATAACTCCATAGTCCACAGAAAGCCTGAGCCATTCCATGGTGTTAATTTTAATTTAATGTCTGTGGTGAACTGGCGGAAAATTTAACATCACCCATATCTGCAATGCAGAAAGGAGAAGGTAGAAGATGGGTAAGGCTGAGGCAATAAGGTGAGCCATGCCTGCTCTACCCAGTCCAAGAAATCTGAGCTTCTTCCACATAATATGAAGGCTCCAGAAACCCGCTATAAAAGGGAATATCCTGAAAGCCATAAGCCACTTCTCCCCTCTCTCTGCAAGGGGTTCAACGCTCAAGCCAAGAGCAAAGGCTTGAGAAAAGCCGTTCACTATGTTGTGATAGTACTCAACAAAGAAGAACTCAAGCACATGGGAAAGACCACCCACTATCATGAGAGGAGCAAAGGCGTATCCAAGGACAAGAAAGACCTTTTTATACTCAACTCCGTAAAGCCTTGATATTAGCCAGAAGCTACCAAGAGAGAGGAGCAGGGCTGTAAAAACACCAAGAAGCATGGCAAGAAGACCGCTAACATCAACCCACTTTGGAAGTCCAAAAAGGTTCTGAAGATATTTGCCCGTTATAACCCATGGCATGGACTCACCTATTCCACTTCTTGAAAGCCCGTGATGGAAACGCATAGTAAAGGTTATTACACCAACAAGTAGTATATATACCCAGACTTCCCATTCTTTTGGTGTTCTTATCTCTCTGTAGAGGGAGCTACCCAGCCTTCTTGCCTCAAGCCTTACCGCATCGCATGCCTGAGCACACTCCATGCAAAGAGTGCAGTTTGCCATTGAGTTTCTGTGGTCAAACTTTGAGGGGTTAAGCTCGTAAGGACAGGAAAGGGCACATTCTGGTTTTTTACAGGTTTTGCACTCCTCCTGATAGGTAGATAGCCAAAGGCTTCCAACCCTTGCAAAGGCAGTGTTTACAGACCCTATGGGACACAAATATTTACAGTAAGCCATGCCTCTGAAGAGAAAGAACACAAGAAGGGACAAAAGCGTAAATATGAAGAAAAACATAGCTGTTGTAAATGGATACCTCAAAACCTGTGGGAAGGTATAGACAACAAACCAGTAGGCAACTATGTTAGAACCGATAAGCCCTATGTATGGGTTTGCAAGCCATTTTGGAGGTCTAAGTCTGAGACCTATCTTAGTTATGTATTTTCCTAAAAACCCGTGAGGACATATCATACAAAAAACATTTCCAAGAGTTGGAAGGGTTATCACCATAAAGAAGGGCCAGAAAAGGCTCCAGAAAACCGCGGTTGTGAATATGTTCTCCCTTGTTGGGTTCACAAAGCCGTAAATTATGGCATAAAGTAGTAAAAACAGTGTAAGGCTTCTGTAGAACAGGAGCATATGCCTGTTTTTGAAAAGAAAAGAAAGAACAGGTATACCAAATATGTCCCCTTTGCTCCTGCTTGTTATGAAGTGAGCCCTGCTTACAGCCATGACTAAACCTCCTAAAATTGATAGCTTACCCTTACGGTAAAGGTTCTTGGTGGTGCTGGGGTGTATCTCTTTCTTGCAGTAGATGGGTCTGCAGAAGTGTCCTTTGTAACCTCCACCGCATACCTTTTATCAAAGAGGTTGTCTGCGTTGAGGGCAAAGTCCCATCTGCCCTTCTCGTAACCAAGCATCAGGCTTGTTATAAAGCTATAGCCTCCATATTTTTCCGAATTTGCGTTGTCTATGTAGTAACTGCCCCACGTGTCTGACTGCACTCTCACCTTAAAGCCAGAAGGATGCTTATACATGGCATAGAGTGAGTAATAGTGCTCTGGGATGTAAGGTAGCCTTTTACCGCTCCTGTCAAGGTTTACAGTCTGGTTTCCAATTCTTACAGGCTCGTAAAACCTTTTAAAGGTATAATGCTGATAGCTGTAGCCAGCCCCAAGGCTGAGCCCATGTAAAGGCGAGAGGTTAACATCAAGCTCAAAGCCCTTCCTTTCTGTCTTTCCAGCATTTATGAACTTTGTAATTCCATCCTCAAAATACCTTACGACCTCATCCTTAACAGGGGAGAAGTAAAAGGCTGTGTCCATACTGAGCATACCTTTTCTCAGCTTCACACCTGCTTCGTAGTTTTCAACCTTTGCCATCTTGAGAGCCGGGTTTGAAGATAGCTCACTGCTTGTTGGGGTCTGAGCTCCTCGTGCGTAGGTGGCATAAAGATTAACACCTTCATAAAGCCTGTAAACAAGGCCTACTTTCGGATTTACAGAGTTGTAGGTTTTTTCCCTTGAATAGTCAAAGCAGTTTTCCATAGACGGACTAGGACAGCTTCTGTAATTTCCAGTAGAGAAGTCATAATCTCCCCACTTGTAGCCCCATATGTCAAATTTTACAGTGTCAAACCTTGCACCAACATCAAGGATAAGTTTGTTGAAGGTAAAGGATTGTTGAAGATAAAAGCCGTAAAGAGTGGTCTTCTGATTTTGCCTTTCTAGAAGGTCTCCAGCGCGGTCTGAAAGGGTTGAGATGATTCGTGGAGGATTTCCTGCAACCTGAACATCTGCATATCTGTAATACTTTGTTTTCTGTTCATCATGCCTCAGGGTAAAGCCAACAATTAAGACACCAAAAGTGTTCTTATAGTTGCCTTGAAGGTCTGCTCCGTATATCCAGGTATCCGCATCGTTTATTCTGCCAGTTACTGGGTGATAGTGGGTCCAGTGGTTCAGCCAGAAAACTGGCTTTAGCTCAAGGCTTCCTATGTTTTTTGTCAGCCTCGTGTTAAAAAACCATATCTCCGAATACCTTCCCATGTGCCTCCATGGGTCGGCAGTCTGCTGAACATCGCCTGTTTCCTTAAAGGTTGTCCACTGGTCTATCCTTCTAACAGGGTCAACTACAAGGGCACCGGGAAGCTGAAGGCTTGCCCTCGTATAGCCCAGATAAGATTCTACAGTAGTGCCGTCAGAAAACATGTAAGCCGGCTGAAGTGTTATTTGATTCGTCCAGAACTTGTTCCAGGGTCTCCAGCTGTTGTCTGTCTGCCTTCTACTTGCGGAGAAGGTAAAGTAAAAATTTTCAAGGCTTTTGGTGTAGTTTAAGTGAGAATAGAAGGTTCCAAAGTCTCCACCACCGACCTTTAAAATACCTCCCTTCCTTTCAAAGGGACTTATGGTCTGAACGCTTATAACACCACCCGCAGAATTAACCCCCCAGAGCGGGTTAGGACCTTTGTTAACTTCTATGGATTTCACCAGCTGTGTGTCCACAAAGTCAAGCCTTGTAAGACTATCTGGGTCCGTTATGGGAATGCCATTTAGAAGTATCATTATCTGTCTTACCCCATAAGGTGCTTGCAAACCTGAGCCTCTCAGTATAAGCCTTGTGTCATAGCCCTGATTTCTTGATTGTATAAACACACCAGGCACTCCGCTCAGGGCTTCTTGAAGGTTGAACATCTTTGTTTCCTTTATCCTCTCCTCTCCAACCACTTTGACGCTTGAGGGAACGTCCTCGGTTTTTCTCTCAAGCCTTGTTGCGGTTACGCTTACCTCTTGCACCTCAAGGCTCTGTGCGTAAGAAAGACCAGAAATCCCCAGAAGTAGCAAAATCTTACCCCTCATCGCAAACCTCCAGTAAATTTTCACTTGCTTTTAATCTTAAATTAAAGTAACGTAAAAGTCAAGTGATTTTAAAAAGATGGGGGGCTTCGCCCCCAAAAGGTATGCCATCAAGGACACACGAGGAAACCGAGGCGCACCACAGGTGGTAATATAACATAAAATTCACACAAAATCAACATGATTAAGGTCATAAGTTTTTTGTGGTAAAATATTCAAAAAGCTATGAGGTGCAGGCATGAAGTGGGATAATGTCTACGCATGGGAAGGCGGAGCAAGAGTTCCGCAAGAAGGGCAGTTTATAAGGCTCAGAGAAGACAAAAGCCTTGAGGTTCCCCACAATCCCATAATTCCCTACATAGAGGGGGATGGTATAGGTCCTGAGATTGCCCCGGCGATGATACACGTGGTGAACACCGCGGTGGAGAGGGCATACAGAGGGAGCAGAAGAATACACTGGGTGGAGGTGCTTGCCGGAGACAAGGCGGAAGAAAAGACGGGCAACCGCATGCCCGAGGAGACCCTTGAACTGCTAAAACAGGCAATAGTTTCCATAAAGGGACCCCTCGGCACCCCTGTGGGCAAAGGGGGAAAGTCTCTGAATGCCATCCTTCGCCAGTCCATGGACTTTTATTCTGCCATTAGACCCGTCTACTGGCTGGGTCAGCCCGCACCCATACCAAACCCCGAGAGGGTAAATGTGGCGGTCTTTAGGGAAAACTCCGACGACGTTTACATGAGCATAGAATACATGCCAAAGGCGGAAAATACCCAGAAGGTGAGGGAGTTTTTCATAAGGGAGATGGGAGTCTCCGAGTATGCCCTGCCCGAGGACTGCGGGATAACGGTAAAGCCCATGAGCGAATACAAGACAAAAAGGCATGTGCGTAAGGCTCTGCGGTGGGCTCTGGAGAACAACAAAAAGGTGGTGGCGGTGGTTGGCAAGGGCAACATAATGAAGGCGACAGAAGGCGCCTTTATGAACTGGGCTTTTGAGGTGGCAAAGGAGCCGGAGTTTGAGGGTCGCGTCATCACAGATGGAGAGCCTCAGGATGGTCAGGTAAAGATGGTAAAGGTGATAACTGACCAGATGCTCATGCAACTGGTCCTGAAGCCCGAAGCCTACGACGTTATCATCACCCAGAACCTCAACGGAGACTACATATCTGACCTTGCGTCCGCCCTTGTGGGAGGTCCGGGCTTTGTCCCCAGCGGAAACATAGGAGATGGATACGCCCTTTTTGAGAGCACCCACGGCACCGCCTACGACATAGCGGGTAAGGGGGTGGCAAACCCTCTATCCATTACGCTCTCCGGTGCCATGATGCTGGAATACCTTGGCTGGAAGGAAGCGGCGGAGCTGATATACGACGCGGTTCGCAGAGCAATAGGGGACAGGCTGGGAACGCCAGATATAGCAAACGGCTTCAGGAAGATGGGCATGGAGGCAAAAGAGCTTTCCACCATGAAGTTCGCAGAAGCTATAGCGGAAAGGATAGGACAGTGATATAATATTACTCAGGTATAGGGGGCTATGCCCCCATGACATCTTGGCAACTGAACAGGGCTTTTTTATATCCCGGAAGGGTGGGCAAGTCTGTCCATACTGCGGGGAGAGCCCCGCTACCTGCTATCGTCATCGTGCCATACGACCGTATGACCATACGACCATACGTATGGCTTTATGGTTTTATGGCGGTATGGCGTGTGCTTCTGAGCTTTGAAAGGCAAGGCTCTGAAATTGACAATGATACACTCAAGTCTGCAGAACCTCCGACTTCTGGCAAAAGACCCCCTTTTGAGAGGGGTGGGGGTCTGACAAAAGGCTTTATACATCTTACTTTGATTGATGTATGCTTTCAGGGTTTTAAGCCCACTATGAGGGATGGCGACTAAACTCAATAGTGATTTTGTCCACTCTCGTGAAGTTGTTTTAAGCCCACTATGAGGGATGGCGACGAGGTATGGGGTGGACAACCTTACACCTTTGTAGAAGTAGGTTTTAAGCCCACTATGAGGGATGGCGACTTCATCGTTTAGATGTTTTCTTACAAGTTCTATCATCGTTTTAAGCCCACTATGAGGGATGGCGACTCCACAAAGACAAAAAATTTTCTGTCCCTATAAAGGTGTTTTAAGCCCACTATGAGGGATGGCGACACGACGCTGTAAAGGCAATAAGAGAGTTCTACCCAAGTTTTAAGCCCACTATGAGGGATGGCGACAAGGCATAACATTTTTGAGGTTAGAAAGATAATGTTTGTTTTAAGCCCACTATGAGGGATGGCGACTTCCATGATACACCTCCTTAAAAGAAATTTTGATACCCGTTTTAAGCCCACTATGAGGGATGGAGACAACCCCCCGCCCCAGCCATAAACATGGGGCTTATACATGTTTTAAGCCCACTATGAGGGATATTCAACGGCTTTTGTGCGTCCTTTCACGCTCCCAGATTTATGCCTTTCGTCAGGGAACTCTGAAAAGGGCTTCTACAAGACTTCTGAACTTCTCTCCCCTGTCCTTGTAGTCCCTGAACATATCAAAAGACGCACAGGCGGGGGAAAAGAGTATGACACCCTCCGGTTTTGCAAGCTCAAAGCTCCTCTGCACTGCACTATCCAGGCTGTCTTCCAGATATATGTTGCATCCTGCCCACGCTCTTGCTATTCTTTCCCTTGCCTCACCGATTAGCACGCAGGCTTTTGTTTTTCTCCTTACCAGTTCCCTTATGCTCTCAAAGTCCCCTCCCTTGTCCCTGCCACCGGCTATGAGGACAACCCTGCCGTCCTCAAAGCTCTCAAGGGCAGACCTGAGGGCGTTTACGGTGGTGGACTTTGAATCGTTGTATACATCTATGCCCCCGAAGTTTCCAAGGTATTCCATCCTGTAGGGAAGTCCGGAGAAGGTGTATAACACCTCCCTTATGACCTCCACTGGCACATCCATAAGCCTTGCCATGGCACTGGCAAAGAGGGCGTTGTGCCAGTTGTGTTTTCCCCTTATCCTGAGCTTTTCTACCTCAAAGAGTTCCTCTCCGAGGAAGTAGGCTCTGCCATTTTTTACAAAGCCGTCCTGACCCTCCTCAAGCAGGTAAAACTTCCTTGCCCTGCTGGGAGTTTCCCTGACCTTTCTGTCAAGGGCATTAAGAAGCAGAAAGTCTTCTTCTCTCTGCCCTGCAAAGATGTTTCTCTTGCTCCAGAGGTAATCCTCCATGCTGGGATGCCAGTCAAGGTGGTCCTCAGAAAAGTTAAGAAAGGCACCACCCACGGGTCTGAAGGTCCTGAGAGTTTTCCCCTGAAAAGAGGAGACCTCAAGCACCGCAAGGCACGAGGGATTTTCGAGCACTATTCGTGATAGGGGCTTTCCTGCGTTGGCACCCTCTTCCACGTTGGCGTAGACCTCTTTTAGCATAAGGTATGTGAGCCTTGTTGTGGTTGACTTGCCGTCCGTGCCCGTGATGGCAAGGGCTCTGCCCCCAAAGAACCTCCACGCCAGCTCAAGCTCCCCTATGAGCTCTATATCCCTTTTCTGCGCCTCTTTCCAGAGGGGATGGTGCGGGGGGATACCCGGAGAGAGGACTACCATGTCTACAAGGTCAAGGTATTCTCTGAAGTTGTCCCCGCGTGCGTCGTCCCCTGCGTAGACCTCAAAGCCCTTTGCCTTCAGAAGCTCTACCGCAGAACTTCCGCTCACACCAAGACCCCACACAAGTGCTCTCTTCATGCTATATCTCCTTATGTATGCCTTCTATGTAAATTCTTTCAAGTATTCTCTTTGCTATGGGCGCTGCGGCAGCACCACCGGAGCCCCCATGTTCCACAAGAACGCCAATCACAAAAATGGGGTCCCTGTAAGGAGCAAAGCCCACAAACCACGCATGGTCTCTCAGATGATAGGGCAGGTTTTTCCTTCTGACGCTGTGAGCAGAAACCTGGGCAGTTCCGGTTTTCCCTGCTATTTCCACTATGGTAGAAAAGGCAGAGGTGGCAGTCCCGCTTCTTACCACATCCCTTAAAGACTCTCTTATCACCGCAAAGTGCTCGGGCTTTGCCCTTACCACCCTGTAGACGCTCCTGCTGGCTCTCCATATAACCTTTCCCTCTGCGCTCCTCTTTTCTCTTATGAGCAAAGGTCTGTATATGACGCCGTTGTTGGCAATAGCCATCATCATCAGAGTCTGCTCAAAGAGGGTTGATTTCATAAAGCCCTGTCCTATGGACATGTTTACCGTATCTCCACCATACCAGGGCTCTTTTAGTTTACTTCTTTTCCACTCAGGGGTCGGTATAAAGCCCCTTGCAAGGGGAAGTTCAAAGGGTATGTCTTCTCCGTAAGAAAAGCTCCTGAGCGTTCTTTCTATTTCCCTTGGACCGAGCCTGTAATAACCGTAGTGATAAAAGTAAACGTCGCAGGAGTCCCTTATGGCTCTGTGTAGGTTCTCCCAGCCATGACCGCTTCTGTTCCAGCAGAAAAACTTCCTGTTTCCAATTTCAAAGTGCCCCCTGCACACCACTCCCTCCCTTTCAGACACGCCCTTCTCAAGAAGAGCTATGCCAAGGGCTGGTTTTATAACCGACGCAGGAGGATACTTTGCCTGTGTCGCTCTGTTGAAAAGTGGTTTGAACCTGTCCTCATTATACTGACTCCAGAGCTCATTTATTCTGTTGGGGTCAAAGGACGGATAGCTGAGGAGTGCCAGCACCTCACCGGTCCTTGCATCCAGTATAAGCACCGCACCAGCCCTGTGTCCCGAATCTCTGAAAACCTCATAGGCTATCTTCTGTATCCTTGAGTCTATGGTGGTCACAAGAGAAATACCCTTTTCTGGCTCCCTGTAGCCGAGATTTCCTATCACCTTCCCCACCGCATTTACCATAACCTCTTCCGCCCCCACCCTGCCAAGAAGCTCCTCATCAAGTGCCTTCTCCAGACCGTATGCACCCACAAGGCTCTGGCTACCAATTCTGTCCCCATACTTCTGATAGTGCCTTTCCGTAGGATAGGAAACGTATCCTACTACATGAGCGCACACCTCACCCAGAGGGTAGTTCCTCGTGGGAATCGTGTTTATGAAAACCCCGGGAAGTTTGTAGCTGTAGTTGTAAAACCTGTCTATTTCCTCCTGAGTTTTGAGCTCGGTCAGAACTACCGGTTCTATGGCTTTCCTTTTCTTTATGCTCTCGTAGTCCAGACGAACTCCAAAGAGCTCTTCAACGCTTGTCAGGACCTCTTTGAGATTGCCCTCTTCCTGCAGTTTCTGGTGGTCAAGGAGAAGCATGTATCTTGGAGTATCGTATGCAAGCCTCTCTCCCCTTATGTCCAGTATGTCCCCCCTCTGAGGATATATTACTCTTTTCCTCACGTAGTTTCTCTGAGACAGTTCCCTGTAGTATTCACCCCTGAAGAGCTGAAGGTAGATTAATCTCAGAAGAACAAGGGCATATGCCACAACACCTATAAAAAAAAGAAATATGAAGCGTCTTCTATTCATGACTCCCTGTAAAGGTATCTTCCTGAAATAAGATAAAGGAAAAGCAGTTCAAGGGAAAAGCTCAAGAGAGCAAGCCAGATATTAAGCTCTGTATAGTATCTTATCCTGAAAAGGGCTATCACCCAGAGCCTTTCCACTAGAGAGAGCAGTGCATAGACAAGCAAAAGAGATACCCTGCTGGGCATCTCAATCCTTAGCTTCATAAGGTTGAAAAGTGTAGCAAAAAGCACAAAGCCAGATAGATTTAATCCAAGAGAGTCCTGAAACAGGTCAAGGAAAAAACCAGCCAGAACCGCTCTTCTGAGCCAGGAATTACCCTCCCCAAGGATGTTAAGGAAAAGGTATAGGAGGAGAAGATTGGGGGTCAAAAGCATGCTATGGAAAAGGGCAAGGAGCACAGAACTCTGAAAGTATGCGAGGAAAAAAGCTATTATGTAGAATTTCATAAAGGCTCCTTTATGATTAAAAGAATGTGGGCTTTCCTTATGTCTGCTGATGGTCTGACTTCAACTCTCTTAAAAAAGCCCTTTTCTTCATTGGAAACCCGCTGAACTGTGCCAATGGTGAGATGGGGAAAATTCTTTCCCGGCACTCTAACATAGACCATATCCCCAACTTTAATCTCGTCCTCTACCCTCACATGAAGCAGAGAACCCGTGGGGAAGCCTCCTCTGTATATGTACGCCTTATCTCCAACCCCCGAGCTCAGGGTAAATTCCTCAGAGAAAACTGTTCTTATCCTTGAGGAACTCCCATACACGCTGTCCACAATACCCACCAGATTATCCCCAGAAAAGACCAGCATGCCCTGAGATAATCCCTTATCCTGCCCCTTGTTTACGAGCACAAAGGCATCCCTGCCTGATGGGTCGTAGGCTATTACGCTTGCGTAAACGAGGGGGTAGTTACCAGGTTGAAAAGGAAGGTCTATGGCTTTGTTCAGGTTTTTGAGATTGTTTTCACAGGTAAGAAGCTGGGCTTTATACAGTTTATACTCTTCAAGTTCTTTTCTGAGCCTCTGGTTTTCTTCGCTCACGTTCCTTAAAAGCAAATAGGTTTCTATGGCTCTCCTTGTAGCCTCTGCCATGTTCCCCTTGAGTTCAAAAAGAGGGTAAACTGCCGACCTCAGGAGGTTGTAAGCATAGCTAAAGTATGGCAACGTGGAAAGGTTGATAAAGTAAAGCAAAAGGCTGAAAAGCAGAACCATAAAAGGTGCAAAATAGCCCTTCATACCATAGAGACTTTCCTTATGAGTTCTATGTTGTCAAGAACTCTTCCCACACCTCTTGCAACTGCAGTTATTGGGTCTTCGCAGTATTGGGTTTTAATACCAGTTTCACGCTCTATCCTTATGTTTAGGTTTCTCAGAAGCGAGCCTCCTCCTGCCAGAGTGATTCCTCTTTCTGCTATGTCAGAAGCCAGCTCTGGTGGAGTCCTCTCAAGGGTAGACTTGACAGCGTTTACGATGGAAGAGAGCACATCCTCAAGGGCCTCTGTCACATCTCTGTTGCTTATTCTAACTACTTTTGGGAGCCCCGTTATATCCCTGCCCTTTATCTCCATAAACCTCTCCTCTTCCTCGTATATGGCACTGCCAAGCTCTATCTTTGCCTTCTCAGCGGTCTGTTCACCTATGAGAAGATGATGCTTTTTCTTAACATGCTGTATTATGGACTCTGTCATCTCATCACCGGCAACCCTTATGGAATTGGAAACCACTATACCTGCAAGAGAGATAATGGCTATTTCCGTAGTTCCTCCCCCTATGTCCACCACCATGTTCCCTATTGGTTCCTCTATGGGAAGTCCTGCACCTATGGCAGCAGCCATAGGCTCCGCTATGAGGTAAACCTCTCTTGCCCCTGCACTTTTAGCCGCATCTATGACCGCCCTCTTTTCTACCTGTGTAACCCCAGAGGGCACGCCTATAACAACCCTCGGCTTTGCCTTGAATATGCTCCCCCCTATTGCCTTGTTTATAAAGTAGGAGAGCATAACCTTTGTAGCCTCAAAGTCAGTTATAACACCATCCCTGAGTGGCCTGACAGTCTGTATGTTCTCAGGGGTCTTTCCCAGCATCTCCTTTGCTTCTTTCCCAACAGCCAGAACTCTGCCAGAGCGCACGTCAACGGCAACTATGGAAGGTTCGTAGAGCACTATACCCTTTCCCTGGGCGTAAACCACCGTGTTGGCGGTGCCAAGGTCTATACCTATGTTGCTGGCTACGAAACCGAGAAAATTTGCTAATTTGCTTAACATCTCTAATATTATAAACTATGGAGGCTACATTACATAAAAGGCACGAGGAAAGGCTCCTTAAATCTCTTGGATACGAAGATGGCAGGGTAAGGAAAGCACTTGAGTTCATAGAGGAGAAGCATGCAGGGCAGTTCAGGAAATCTGGAGAGCCATACGTGGTGCATCCCATAGAAGTTGCCATAACTCTGGCAGAACTGGGTATGGACACAGATACGGTGGTTGCCGGACTACTGCATGATGTGCTTGAAGACACGCAGACCACTTACGAGGAGCTGAAGGAGAAATTTGGCAAAGACGTGGCGGACATAGTGGAGGGAGTGACAAAGCTGGGAAAGATTAACTTCAAGGATGTGGAAACTCAGAAGGCGGAAAACTACAGAAAGCTAATCCTTGCCTTCTCAAAGGACCTGAGGGTCATATTCGTAAAGCTTGCAGACAGACTTCATAACATGAAAACCCTCCAGTGTTTCAGCAGGGAAAAGCGGGTGAGGATAGCAAGGGAGACCCTTGAAATATACGTTCCTATTGCCAACAGGCTTGGCCTCTGGAAGATAAAGACAGAGCTTGAAGACCTCTGTTTTATGCACCTTTATCCGAAGGAATACGAGGAGGTTAAGAGCTTTGTGGGCAGGAGCAGAAGAGAGCTTGAAGACTACCTGAAAAGGGTTTTTATACCTAAGCTCAAAGAGGAACTCAAAAAGGCTGGCATAGATGCCCATGTGGCATACAGACCCAAGCACCTGTATGGCATATGGCAGAAAACTCTCAGAAAGGGTATAAGACTTGAGGATGTGCATGATATACTGGGCGTGAGGGTTATAGTGGGCACTGTGCAGGAATGCTATCTTGTTCTTGGAATAGTCCACAGCATATTCAAGCCCGTTCCGGGGAAATTTGACGACTACATATCCCTGCCAAAGCCTAACCTTTACCAGTCCCTTCACACTGCAGTGATAGGTCCAAAGGGCAGGATGGTGGAGGTTCAGATAAGAACCTGGGAGATGCATGAAAGGGCGGAGAAGGGTATAGCTGCCCACTGGGCTTACAAGGAGGGAAGAAGTGTAAAGGACGGTGCAGTATACTCATGGCTGAAAAGTCTTGTGGAAAGCGTGAAAGGCAGCAAAAACCCACAGGAGCTTCTGGAAAACCTCAAGCTGGAGCTCTTTTCCGAGGAGGTCTTTGTTTTTACACCAAAGGGAGACCTGGTAGTTCTTCCGAAGGGCTCAACGCCCGTTGACTTTGCCTATTACATACACACAGAGGTGGGCAATCACTGTGCTGGAGCAAAGATCAATGGCAGGATTGTACCTCTAAACTACAGGCTTCAGAGTGGGGACATGGTGGAGATAATAACAAGTCCCCACAAAAAACCAAATCAGGAGTGGCTCAGCTTTGTGGTTACATCAAGAGCAAGGAACAAGATAAAGGCTGTGCTGAAGGAACTTGAAAGAGAAAGACATCTCCAGCTTGGTAAGGAAAGGCTTGACCTCTTCTCTCAGAGACTGGGGATAGGCAAAGATATGCTCTTGAAAAGGCTTATTGAAGAGACGGAGGCTAAGGGGGAGGAAGATGTATACCTGCTCCTTGGAAGCGGTAAGCTTTCAAAGGAAAGGGTGTATTCCCTCTTCAGAAAAACCCAGAAGGAAAGACCTCAGGAAAGGGTAGAGGACATACTTCATATAGATGGTCTTGGAAATGTGCTTCATACCCTGGCAGAGTGCTGCAACCCCCTGCCGGGTGAGGATGTATACGGAGTTATATCCAGAGGAAAAGGGCTTGTGATACATTCAAAGGAATGTCCAAACCTTGTTCACATCTGGAAGGTTTCACCTGAAAAGGTTATAAAAGTTCTCTGGAGCAGGTCTCAGGGACTTCATCCTGTCAGACTAAGACTGCTGGCAAAGGACAGAATGGGTATTCTGGGAGAAGTTACTACCACCATAGCCAAGTCAGGAGCAAACATTACAGAGGCCAGAACCAAGAGCCTGCCCTCCGGTCAGGCGCTCATGGACTTCACACTGCAGGTGGAGAATTACCAGAGCTTTCTCAGGGTAAAAGAAGCCCTTCGGGCTCTGGAAGGTGTGGAGAGCGTGCAGAGGCTGATGGGGTAGAGAAAGAGTATTTAAGGACCCGGTCTTCTCATGCTGAGTCTGTATTCTGCCTTGACCAATGAAGCCATGAACCTTTTGATATCATCCCAGAAGGGGTCTATGTATCTGTTGTTTTCTTTTTCTGCATCTTCAAAGAAGGCCAGAGCTCTCAGGAAAATGCCCGGGTCGTAGCCACTGTATTTCTGACAGAGGTCATGTAGCAGTCCACGGAGGGTTATCCCCCTTTTGTTCATAAGAAACCACAGGTCAAAGAAATCTCTTTTGTTACCCCTCTGTGCAATAGCTACAGCCTTCATGCAGGCAATGTCCCTGTCCCTTGCCATTGAGATGTTCAGGTCTTTCCGGAGCTCCAGTTCCTCCAGAAGCGGGTATGAGTATTTGAAAAAGGAAAATCTAACGCCCTCTATAAAAAATATGAGCGTATCCTCCCTCATGGATACGACCTCTGCAGGTAGGAGTCTGAGCTTTTCCATCATACTGCTGACTCTGAAATCTTCAGAGGGGTAAGTAAAGAAATCAAAGCCTTGTGAAGGTCTGTGGGAGTATCTAATTGCCAGTGCAGTGCCACCAGCTAAATAGAAACCCTCAGTAAGGGAATAGGATACAACCCTCTCTAAAGTTTCTCTCTGCACACCTTCTAAGCTCATCTTCAGACACCTCAAGGACTAACTGCCAGAAAGCTCTATTCTCCCTCTTAAACCTGTGTATGTTTTCCAGAAACACTTTCTTGAGCTCTTCTTCCGTAAAGAGCTGGGCTATTTTGAGTGGATTGCCGTAGAGCATGGCTCTAATAAGAAGTTCCTCATAGCTCTCCTCCCCGTCCCATGAAAAGGCTTTTAGAAACTCCTCTCTGTCCATGGCTCACGTGCCACTGAAGCTCAGCTGCCCATCTTCCACATCCACCACCACCTTCTGCCCGTCCTTTATTTCACCCTTTATTATGAGGTTTGCCAGCGGGGTTTCAAGGTGCTTCTGCAGGGTTCTTTTGAGGGGTCTTGCACCGTAAGCAGGGTCGTAGCCCAGCTTTACAAGGTGTTCCTTGGCGCCCTTTGTGAGCTCAATGCTTATGTTCCTCTCCGCCAGCCTCTTGTTCACACCAGCCACCAGCAGGTCTATAATCTGGAAGAGTTCTTTCATGGTAAGTGGCTTGAAAACTATTATCTCGTCCACCCTGTTAAGGAATTCTGGCCTGAAGTGGTAGCGAAGCTCTTCAAGAACCCTCTCCTTTGCTCTTTCAAACTCCCTCTGCACCTTCTCTTCGTCTCCGTCCACAGATATGCTAAGAAGATACTGAGAGCCTATGTTGGAGGTCATGATTATGACCGTGTTCCTGAAGTCTACGGTCCTTCCGTGAGAGTCTGTTAACCTTCCATCGTCCAGCACCTGAAGGAAAAGGTCAAAGACCCTTGGGTGGGCCTTTTCCACCTCATCAAGAAGTATGACAGAGTAGGGCTTTCTACGCACCGCTTCGGTCAGTTTTCCACCCTCCTCGTAACCCACATAGCCCGGGGGTGCACCTATGAGCTTTGCCACGCTGTGCTCTTCTTTGAACTCAGACATATCAAGCCTTATGAGGGCATCTTCATCTCCAAAGAGGAGTTCCGCAAGCGCCTTTGAAAGCTCGGTCTTTCCAACGCCGGTGGGTCCCAGAAACAGAAAGCTGGCTATGGGTCTCTTGGGGTCTTTCAGACCTGCCCTTGCCCTCCTTATGGCTTCGGAGACCGCCACCACCGCATGCTCCTGGTCTATGACCCTCTTGTGAAGCTCTTCCTCAAGTCTGAGAAGTCTCTCCATCTCTTCTTCCCTCAGCTTTGTGACGGGTATTCCCGTCCACTCGGAGACAACCTGTGCCACATCGTCCCATGTAACCAGAAGCTCCTCTGCCTTCTTGCTCTCGAGTTCTTTGAGTTCTTTTTCAAGTTTCACCTTTTCTATTTTGAGGTTTGCTTCTCTTTCGTAGTCCCCCCTTTCGGACGCCTTGAGGATTTCCTGGTCAAGCTCTTCCATACGCCTCTTTATCTCAGAAATCCTGGCATCCACACCACCAAGTTTTGAGACTATTGCCTGCTTTTCCTTTTCAAGCTGAACCTTCTTAATCTTCAGCTGGGCTTCTTTCTCATAGTTGCCCTCCAGATATGCCTTCTGAATCTCTTCCTCAAGGCTCCTGAGTTTTCTGTCTATCTCCTGAACCTCAGGAGGAAGGGCTACCGCCATGAGCTTTTTGCGCGCAGAAGCCTGGTCAAGGGCGTCTATTGCCTTGTCAGGGAGCTTTCTGAAGGTTACATACCTCCTTGTGAGCTTTACCGCAGCCTCTATAGCCTCGTCAGAAATTTTTACCTTGTGGTGCTTTTCCAGCTTGGGTCTTAGGCCCTTCAGTATTTCTACAGTTTCCTCTTCAGTGGGCTCGTCTACATATATGGGCTGGAACCTCCTTTCAAGGGCTGGGTCCTTTTCTATGTGCTTTCTGTATTCGTCTACCGTTGTGGCTCCGATTACCCTTATTTCGCCTCTTGCAAGGGGTGGCTTTAGCATGTTTCCTGCGTCCACTGCACCCTCCGCCCTTCCTGCACCCACCACCGTGTGTATCTCATCTATGAAGAGTATTACATTTCCCTTTTGCTTTACCTCATCCAGAAGTCCTTTAAACCTCTCCTCAAACTCTCCTCTGTATTTAGAACCTGCTATGATAGAACCCATATCAACGGAGATAACAGCCTTATCCTGAAGCTCTATGGGAACCTCCTTGTTCACTATCCTCTGAGCAAGTCCCTCCACTATTGCAGTCTTACCCACACCCGGGTCACCCACAAGAACGGGATTGTTCTTTGTTCTTCTCAGGAGAACTTCAATGACCTGATTTATCTCCTTCTCTCTTCCTATTACTGGGTCAAGTTTGCCCTCCCTCGCAAGCTGAGTGAGGTCTACCCCGAACCTCTCAAGGGCAGACTTTTCTTCTTCTCTGAGTTCCTGTGCCACATCCTTCATCTTTTCACCTCCTGATATATCTTCTAAAATCTTACCAGCTATGGTGTCCTTTGCTTCAAGCAGGCTGGCAACTATGTGATAGGGCTCCACCTGAGAGAGCCCCTCAGAGACTGCCCTGTCCTGAGCCCTTTCAAGAACCTTTACAAGGTTCTGAGAGTAGTCAAAGACAGGCTCTCTACCAAAGACAATCTTACCCACTGCATCTGTTACCCTCTCAGGTGAAAGACCCAGTTCCTTCACCTGTTCCACAAGACTTGACGTCTCAAGGGCTTTCCTTATAAGACCGTCAATGCTGAGCCTGTTTTCAAGAAAGGCTCTTACGTCCTCTGGTCTGAACACCGCAGAGAGGCTCCTCTCCACACCTTCCAGCTGGCTTCTATACTGGCTTTCAAGCCTTTCAAGCCTTGTGAGCTCCACCTGAAGCTCCTGAAGGCTCCAGTAGTCTCCGTATCTTCTTACCCTCTGAAGCTCCTGACTTATGCTTTCTTTTGCCTTCCTGACCTTTTCCAGCTCCATCTGCACATGACCTATGTCGGATTTTACCTGCATAATTTTACTTCTGAGGTCAATAAGATGCTTGGCTTCCTGCTCAGCCGCTCTGCCTATCTGAGCGTAGAGCTTTTCAAGGTATTCAGAAACCTTTTTATAGAGACCTTTTGCCTCTATACCTCTCTTTTCAAGATATTTTCCCAGAGCGGACTTTTCGTCCATGAGTAGGGCAAGAAGGAGGTGGTCCGTATCCACCTTGCTGTCTCCCCTCTTCTTTGCCAGCTCTTTTGCCCTGCTAATGTATTCAAGAGACCTCCCAGAGAGCAGGTTTTCGCTAAACATGTTAACCTCCAGGTTTAATAATGGTTTTTATAATATGCTTTAGTGAGGTTTTGTCAAGTTGTGAGTGAGCGGTAAGCAAGGGGAAGAAGCTTAAGGGTGTAGTAGCAGTTTACAAGAAAAAAGGCAAAGTAAAAGGGCTTTGAAAGGGATGGGTTAAAGGCCTCTGTGATGAGGGCAAAGGTAAGGGAGGGGATGCCAGCAAAGAGAAACCTCTGAGGAATTTCCTGACTAAGTAGTTCCTTTAGGGTGGGTATACTCTGCCTTCCCATCTTTGGAGCGTAGAGCCTCCACCAGAGGAGGAAGGGGACTATATGGTAGGAAGCACCCACAGTTATGAAGGTTAGAAAGCCGTAGAGCATACCATCCCAGTGCCAGCCCATAAGACCGTAATTTCCACTTCCAGCGGATGCTATTCCCACAGCCATGAAGAAGACCAACATAAAAAGCCCAAGTGTGAGGTATTGCACTGATATGTCAAGCCCTTTCAGGGGGCTTCTTCTTTGCAGAAGGCTCATGTACAGGACAAGAGTAAGGAGCAGTAAAGAAAGAAGCATTAAAAGACCAGAATAGGCAATGAGCGCAAAGTTACTTCTATACCAGCCGTAGAGGAAGACAGGTAGGGGAAGATTGTATAGGATAAGGATCCACCATATTGCTTTTCTGTGCTTTATTTCTTCAATCTGAAGCATGGGAACAAAAACATAGTAAGCCCCAATTATCACATTCATGAAAAGACCTGTGGTTAGAGTATGCTTTATGAGGCCGGGGCTGAGCTTCATGAACATGAAGATGCCCGAAAGGGCAAAGTATAAACCTCCAAGGAAGAAAAAGATAACAACCGGGTCTTTGAGGTTCTTTGTGTTTAAGATAAGGAAGAAAAGGCCGAGAAAGCCAAAAGGCATAAAAAGAATCCATGATATATGGGATTTCCAGAGCAGAAAGAAAAGGTTTATAAAGGTGAGCAGGAGATACAGGTATGTAAGCCACTCCCATCTTATCCTTATACCCTGAAGGGTTGGATACATCTGAAAAAGCGTCCCCATTATAAGGGACGGAAAGGCTATGAAGATGAGAAGGTCCCTGTAAGGCATGCCAAAGAGTTTCAAGATTAGAGAAAGGTCAATGAGAAAAAGACACAGGAGTATGTAAATAGAGGTAAGCTTTACAAAGGAGGCAGGTCTTATCATTTGCCCACGAGCCTTCTCAGCTCTTTGAGAAGCTCCTGGAATTTTTCGTCGGACATTCTCCTTATCTTCTTAGCCTGCCCAAGGTTCACCGTATGGGGAAGTATTTTTCTGAGTATGGGGTTTTTGAGAGGTGTGAAGCCGTATTTTATGAGAACATCAAGGGCTTCAGGAACTTTTTTCAGAAGCTCTCCCACATTGGTTTCTTCGTTTATCTCAAACTCAATCTCCCTTGCACATTCAGACTCCTCAACCTTCAGGGGCTGGGAGGACTTTTTCCATATCTTTAAAAGGTATCCTTCCTCCGTTTCCTTCAGTTCGTAAGTATATCCCAGCTCCTCAAGCCTTGGCAAAAGATGGGTAAAGGGTCTTGAACCAAGCACTTCAAGCACTTCTCCCTCCTCCAGCTCCCCGAGGGCCTGGGCTACTTTTACCATAGGCTGAGGAGGTTCAAGGTTTCTCACATCAAGCCTCTTCATGGCTCACCCCCAAAGAGGTATCCCTCAAGCTCCACATCCACAGAGTATCCAAGGGCTTCAACTTTCTCCTTAACCGCCTGAAGAAGGTAGCCTCCTACGGGACAAAAGGGACTTGTAGGCTTTATCACAACCTTTAATCTATTTTCCCCTATCTGGCTTATCTCCCTTACAATGTTCATACTTACAATGTCAAGACCCGTGTGAGGGTCTATGACTTCTCTCAGGGTTTCAAACACCTCCTTCATGGCTATCTTCCCTTTATTCTATCTCTAAAAAGCTCATGACATGCCATACAACCCTGAAGCATGTTCGTGTATGTCCTGAAGGCTTCATCCCTTTTGCCCTCCTTTATAAACCTTATAACCTCCTCCGCACCTCCATGAACCTGCCTTTCAAAGGCGGGCATCATCCTTGAAAAATCCTCCCTCATTGATGGGTCTATGTATCTGAGAGGTCCTCCTTTAGGAACAGGGTGCTCAGCTATTTCCTTTGCACCCTCAAGGACCATGGCATCGTTATTTAGGAGAAAACCCTGAAGCATTTTGAGTGTGGACTGATTCACCAGTTGCATCACCTGCTTGAGGGTAAGCTCGCTCTCCAACTCATGTGAAAAGCCGAGGGCGAGGCTCAGAGTTAAAAGCAGGGCAAACTTTTTCATCTTACAACCTCCCAATCCTTATTTTCCAGAAGTCTTTTTCGTGTTCTACATACTCCCATCCAACCCTCTTGGGAAAGGTAATAGCCATCTGAAAGTACAGGGGCAGAGGGTCGTGGTCGTTAATGATTAAAAAGGCCTCTCTTTCCGTCAACTCAGAAAACTTCTTCATAACAAGAGGATGTCTTAAACCGTGTTCAATGGGCCTGAGGTCTATGGTCTCCTTTTCCAGAAAGTTCTGGCTTCCAAGGGCTACTTCGTAAAGAAGTGATTCACTTTCCGGCATGAAACCAAAAAGCTCAGCCGTATCCACCAGAAAATAGTATGGCGCCTCAGCCTTTCCAAACCTTTGACCGAGTATGAACCTGCCCGAGCCCTCTGAAAGGATGTATACCCTGACATAAGCACAGGCTGAAGGCATGAGACCTTCCAGCATTCTTACCTTCACTTCGTCTGTGCCCGCACCAACATCCAAAGTTATTACACCATGCATGGGATTGCCTCCTGTGGAAAGATAAGTTAATCCATGAAATAAGTATGTAAATGATTACAATCATATTTTAATACTTATAAGTTTTTCTAATATCTTGACAAACAACTCCTTATATTCTATATTAATATCTGTGATTTAAATCAAACTGGAGGTGTATTATGAAAAGGGCGCTTCTGGCACTACCCATTGCAACCTTCATCTTTTCCTGCCAGCCAAAACCTCCCGAAAAGGCTCAGGAACCTACTAAGCCAGTAGAACAGCCAGCTGTAGTTGAAAAGAAGGAAGAGGCGGTAAGCGATAAGGGCATAGGACCAGTAACAGAAGTTCAGCTTGGACCCATAGACCAGACTCTGGTAAAGAAAGGTAAAGAAATCTTTGATTCCAAATGTGCCTCCTGTCACAAACTTGAGGAGAAATATGTGGGACCCCCGCTTAAGGGTGTAACAAAGAGAAGAAAGCCCGAGTGGATAATGAACATGATACTAAACCCTGCGGAGATGGTCCAGAAGGACCCCGTGGCAAGGGGACACCTTGCTGAGTATCCCATACAGATGCCCTTTCAGGATGTTTCAAAGGAAGACGCAAGGGCAATACTTGAGTATCTGAGGAGCGTTGATGAAAAGTAAAACCTTATAAAGGAGGTGTTGCCATGCTGGGCAAGAAGAAGTTGATGGTTGGAGGGCTATCAGCCCTCGTAGTGGGTGCCTTGCTGACAGGCTGCCCGCCAAAGAAAGAGGCGGTAAAAACAAGCGCTGTAGGCGTAGATGCGGCATCAAAGGTCTATGTGCCACCGGGTAAACAGGACGAGTTCTATGTTTTCTTCTCCGGAGGCTTCAACGGTCAAGTAACCGTCTACGGTGCACCTTCAGGCAGGATACTGAAGGTCATAAAGGTTTTCTCTGTTGACCCTGAAACGGGCTATGGCTTTACACCAGAAACCAGACCCATGCTCATGACATCGCATGGATTTTTACCCTGGGATGATACTCACCACCCATGGCTTTCCCAGACTAACGGAGAGCACGACGGAAGGTGGCTCTTCATTAACGCCAACAACACTCCGAGGATAGCAAGGATTGACCTCACCACCTTTGAAACTACTGAGATAATTGAAATACCAAATGTAGCTGGAAACCACCCATCTCCTTACGGAACAGAGAACACAGAATACGTGGTATCAGGTTCAAGGTTTTCTGTGCCAGTGCCGCAGAGGGACGTTCCCATAGAGTCTTACAAGGAAAATTTCAAAGGTGTTATTAGCTTCATAAAGGCGAACGAACCCGGAAAAATGGATGTTGCCTTTCAGATACTCATGCCAGGTTTTAACTATGACCTCGCAAGGTGTGGCAGGGGTCCCTCTCATGGCTGGTGCTTCTTCACCTCCTACAACACAGAGCAGGCCCACACCCTCCTTGAAGTAAACGCATCAAAGAACGACAAAGACTTTATAGCTGCCGTGAACTGGAAAAGAGCGGAGGAATGCGTGGCTCAGGGCAAGGCTAAGGAAATGCCAGCCACCTACTATCACAACTACTACGATGAGAAAAAGCACATGGCGGTATCAGAGGTTAAGAAATCTGTCAAGGTGCTGGACCCAAAAGAATGCCCCGGTGTTGCCTACTTCCTGCCAACTCCCAAATCTCCACACGGCGTTGATGTCTCCGACGATGGTGAATACATAGTGGGCGGTGGGAAACTGGCAACGGTCATACCCATTCATTCCTTCTCAAAGATGCTCAAGGCTATAGAACAGAAGGCTTTTGAAAAAGAAATAGATGGCATTCCAGTTCTTAAATACGATGCAGTCCTTCACTGCGAGCTTGAAAAGCCCTGCCTTGGACCACTGCATACAGAGTTTGATGGTAAGGGGTTTGGATATACCTCATGCTTTGTCTCCTCTGAAGTGGTAAAGTTTGACTACAAGGGATGTAAGGTGGTTGATAGGGTCCCCACTTACTATTCTGTGGGACACCTGCTTATACCTGGCGGAGATACCAAAAAGCCCTATGGTAAGTATCTCATAGCGATGAACAAGATAACCAAAGACAGGCAACTCCCTGTAGGTCCAGAGCTCCTTCAGTCCGCTCAGCTCTACGATATAAGTGGGGAAAAGATGCAGCTTATCCATGAATTCTTTACCATAGGTGAACCTCACTATGCGCAGGCCATACCTGCAGACAAGATAAAGGACAAAGTTAAGAAGATTTACCCCCTTGCTGAGAACGAGCACCCCTATGCGGTAAAGGCGGAGAAAGATGCAAGGGTTGAAAGAAAGGGCAACGAAGTCCATGTATACATGACCATGATTAGGTCTCACTTCGTCCCTGACAACATTGAGGGCGTAAGGGTAGGGGACACAGTCTACTTCCATCTTACCAATCTTGAACAGGACTGGGACATACCTCATGGTTTTGCGGTTAAGGGTTCAGAGGATGCAGAAATTCTTGTCATGCCCGGTCAGACAAAGACCCTTGTATGGAAACCTAAGGCTCCCGGTGTTTATCCCTTCTACTGCACTGACTTCTGCTCCGCACTTCATCAAGAGATGCAGGGCTATATAAGGGTTTCTCCAGCAGGCTCTAATGTGCCTCTCAAATACTACACTGGCACTCCACCCACTGCACAGAAGTGAGGAGGTGAGCTATGAACATACTTTCAAGAGGGCTTCTTGCCCTCGCCTCTCTTTTACTTATCTTGACTTACTTCTTCCCACTCTGGAAGATAGAACTTATAGCCCCCCAGTATCCAGAGGGGCTGAGGATGTTCATATGGGTAAATAAGATAACCGGTGGAACGGAGTTTGACCTGTATAACATAAACCTCCTCAACCACTACATCGGCATGAAACCTATAGAGCCGGAGGCTATACCGGAGCTGAAGATAATGCCCTTCATAGTCGGCTTCCTTATAGCCTTCGGCCTTCTGTCATCCCTGCTTGGAAAGCGTGTCCTACTCTATGCCTGGGTAATAACCTTTACTCTTCTCGGCATAGCTGGTCTTGCAGACTTCTACAGATGGGGCTATGAGTATGGGCACAACCTTGACCCAAACGCTCCCATAAAGATACCCGGCCTTGCCTACCAGCCACCCCTTATAGGAACAAAGCAGCTTCTTAACATGCTTGCAAGCTCCTATCCAGACATGGGCGGATACATAATGGGGCTTTCCTTAGCCCTTGGCTTTGTTGCCATAATTCTGGATATAAGGCTTTCAGGAGGCTTGAGAATGGAGGTAAAACCGGCATGATACTCCGGGTGCTATGGGCTTTCCTCCTGCTCCTTTTTCTTTTTTCCTGTAAATCGGATAAGCCAGAACCCATAAAACTCGGTGAAGATGTATGCGAATACTGTAAGATGGTCATTGCAGACGAGAGGTTTGCAGCGGAAGTGATAACCAAGAAGGGTAAGGTTTACAAGTTTGACGCCATAGAGTGCATGGTGGGCTACTTCAACGAAAACGAAGAAGATATAAAGAAGGCCTATGTGGTGAACTTTCTGAACCCAAAGGAGTTTATCCCCGCAGAAGAGGCTGTTTATGTAAGAAGCCCGGACATAAGAAGCCCAATGGGTATGAACCTTTCAGCTTACAGGAGCGAGGAGGAAGCTAGGAAGATGCTTGAAGGAAAACAAGGAGAGATACTGAGGTGGTCTCCTCTTAGAGAGTTCATAAGAAGGGAGTATAAATTTTCTCACTGAGATGCTAGGCTTTGTCTTTTCTGTGATAGTTGTATGTTCTGAGTGTGAGTTTAAGGACCTTCAAAGTGCCATAAATAGTGCAAGGGATTGGGACAGGATAGTTGTAAAGTCTGGAACATACAAGGGACCCGTAACGGTTGACAGAAGGGTTGAACTTATCGGTGAAAGGGAACCCGTCCTTGACGGTGAGGGAAAACATCAGGTGTTGACCATAAGGGCGGACGATGTAAGGGTGGAGGGGTTTGTAATAAAAAACTCGGGCATGTCCTACAGCGAGGATATAGCTGGGCTGAAGGTTATAAATTCAAGGAATTGTGTTATAAAAAACAACAGATTTTTAAATAACTTCTTTGCCCTTTACCTTGAAAGGGTCTCGGGCTGTCTCGTGGAAGGTAATAACATAGTGGGCTTTGCAAAGACGGAGGGGTCTTCGGGCAATGGCATACATGCATGGAGCTCGGAAGGATTGATAATAAGAAAAAACTTTATAAAGGGCCATAGAGACGGCATATACTTTGAGTTTGTTAAGGATAGCCTTATAGAGGGTAATAGAAGTGAGTATAACCTGAGGTATGGTCTTCACTTTATGTTTTCCAACGATGATGTTTACAGGAATAACCACTTTTACAAAAATGGTGCTGGTGTTGCGGTCATGTATTCAAGAAACATAGGTATGGAGGGGAATATATTTGAAAGGAATGAGGGTCTTGCGAATTACGGGCTTCTGCTGAAGGACATAACTGACAGTAAGCTCTACAAAAACAAGTTTATGAACAACACACACGGTGCCTACCTTGAAGGTTGTAACAGAACCACCTTTGAGGAAAACCTTTTTGAAAACAACGGATGGGCAGTCAGGATATACGCCAACAGTGAGGATAACCTATTTAGAAGAAACTCGTTCATAGGCAACGCCTTTGATGTATCCACCAACACCCTTTCCTACTTCAGGAATACCTTTGAGGGTAATTACTACGACAGGTATGAAGGCTATGACTTGGACAGGGATGGATATGGCGACCTGCCTTACAGACCTGTATCCTTCATAGCCTTTCTTTTTGAAAAGTATCCCCTGACCCTCATACTGTATGAGAGCTTTCTTGCGCGTCTTCTGGATGCTATGGAAAAGCTCATACCTTTGCTTAATCCAGAGGCACTTGTAGATAAAAAACCCCTCATGGTGAAGCCGTGATAAAACTTGAGGGTATATATAAGTCCTTTGGAAAAAGGGTTTTCTTTGACAACTTGAACCTTGAATTTGAGGCTGGCAAGACAACCGCCCTGCTTGGACCAAACGGTTCAGGAAAAACTACCCTTGTAAAAACCATACTTGGACTGGTCATACCTGAGAGGGGAAGAATCACCTTTGATGGTAAAGAGGTAGGGAGCGATGGCTTTTATAAAAGGCTGATAGGCTACATGCCACAAGTTCCAGAATTTCCAGAAAACCTCACACCAAAGGAGATTGTGGCTATGGTGGAGGACCTGAGAGAAGAAAAGGCAAAAAGGCTTGAAGAAATGCTTCAGCTTCTAAGGCTAGAGGGGGAAATGAACAAAAGGTTTGTAAACCTCTCCGGAGGCACAAAGCAGAAGGTTGGTGCTCTCGTAGCTTTAGCCTTTGACCCACCCATACTCGTTCTGGATGAACCTCTTGTGGGGCTTGATCCCATAACCGCCTTCAGGCTAAAAAAATTCATACTTGAGGAAAAGCAAAAGGGTAAAACCATACTTTACATATCCCACATAATGTCAGAGGTTGAAGAGCTCGCAGACCATGTAGTTTTCATCACGGAGGGCAAAATAATCTTTCAGGGCAGTCTTGAAGAATTGAAAAGCTCCACTGGAAAAGATAGAGTTGAGGAGGCCGTGCTTTGTTTGCTAAGTTGATAAAGTATGAGCTTTATGACCTTTTCAAGAGTAAATGGATTGTAGGCCTATTCCTCTTTTACTTACTCGTGACCTATGTTCTGCTTGAGCTGGGAAGAGACTTTAAAAAGGCACTAATAAGCCACAACAACCTTTCTCTCATCACCCTTACCCTTTTTTCCCTGCTTCTATCTACTAACTACCTTTATAACAACAAAAACTTTATAGAATTTGTGCTTACACAACCCGTAAAAAGAAGCTCCTTATTTGTCTCCCTCGCGGTAAGCCTTAGTATAGCGATTGCAATAGGCTTCTCTCTTGGCTCATTTCTGCCCTTCTACTATCACTTTGGAATTGTGCCCCTCTACATAAAAACCATAACCTTTAATCTTTTGCTTATACCCCTCTTTGTGCTATCTGGACTGCTGATCGCTATCCTTATAGAAGATAAACTCAAAGGACTTGGACTTGTGCTCCTCCTTTGGCTTTTTTCCTCCACCCTTTATGATGGCATAATACTTTACCTTATTCTTATTTTCTCCGATTACCCAGTTGAGAAAGTTCTTCTTTTCCTAACACTTGCAAACCCCATTGACCTTATAAGACTCGTAGCCCTCATGGAGACAGGTCTTTATGAAGTTATGGGTTTTGCGGGAAAATGGGTTGCAAAGTATCTCAGAGAACTTTGGTTTCTGCCCGCCCTTCTTTCACTTTTTTACACCTTCATACTGCTATTGCTTGGTCTTTATACCTTCAGAAAAAAAGACTTTTAGGAGGTATGCCATGTGGTTTTTTCTCCTGATATTATTGGTTTTCTCCTGTGGAGAGCCTGCAGTTCAAAGAGAAGTAAAGAAAAAGGAGCCTGAAGCAACAAAAGTTAAAGAGCTCTTTAGGTCAAAAGGCTGTACAGACTGTCACGACAGAAGAGTTCCTCTTGTAGGTCCTCCTTTTCTGGAAATAGCCAGAAGATACAGAGGACAGAAGGATGCGGAAGATGTTCTTCTGAAAAGCCTGAAGGAAGGTTCCTGCAGAAAATGGAAGGCAAGGTGGGAATGCATGCCTCCTCAGAGGCTTGAAGAGGCTGAGGCAAGGGCAATGGTAAGATGGATACTCAACCTCACCTCAGAGAAAGAAAGCTTCCAGTAGCCTCATCGTAGGTTATGAGAAGGCTTTCTCCCGGCTTTTCAGGGGTTATGAATTCAAATTCCTTTACTTTTTCCTTGTGAGCGGTCTCCTCAAGCCTCAATGTCAGTTTTTGATTCCCCGCTTTTAAAAAAAGCTCTTCGTAAACGAATATGGAAGCATCTTTTCTTATGCCTCTGGGATTGTAGACCCTTGAGTATATTAGCTCCTTACCCCTGTAAACCTCTAGCTTTATAGATGACCTCTCCTTCACAATGGCATTCTGAGCCTGCATGTGCCTCAAAGATCCACTCCCGATTCCTTTTGTTTCCCTAACAGGAGATGACCTGTATTTGAAGCTTATGACCACTGCAGACATGTCTGTGGGGTAAAAGGCAACCCTGTGTGTGGTAAGGGGATAAAAGAGGAATACGGGAAGGGTAAGCACAGAAACCGCAAGAGGATAGTTTATCCTGTTCGTGGCTAAAATCTTCACACCCTGTCCTTCCTTTGTAGACTCCATGAACTCCCTTATCTCCTTCTCTACAGACTTTACATATGGCGCCTCAAGAATCAGCACCCTTCCACCCATCACCTTCTTTTTAAGTATGGGTCTTCTCTTCCTTTCATACCTTTCTTCCAGCCATTTGTTTCCCTCCCTGAAATAGCAGTCTTCATACTCGCAGGAGATTATGACAACTCCTTCAACACCCATATCCAGGATTTCTTCCACATGGTATGCGTTCACGGCACCCACACAGGGAACGGTAAAGACAGCAATACCCTCTTTTTCTGGCGGAACTGCACTGAATGGACATCTAAAGACCGCACAAAAGGGCTTTTCTTTCTCTATTTTTTCAATGTATTCATGTATGGGATAGGTTGGTATGTCTATAACAAGGGCACTGCATGAGCCCACACATATACCACAGCCTGCGCACTTGACATCGTTCAAAATAGCCTTTTTCTTGCCCTCATAGTCCCTCATGGTTATGGCTTCGTAAGGACAGTCTATGTAGCACTGTTCGCACCCAGTACACCTTTCAAAGTCTATGTGTGCCGGTGGGTTCCTTCTTCCCTTTATGAGCCATGGAAAAGCGAAGAGAAAGGTGAAAAAGCCCAGAAATATAAGCCAGTTGGCGGACATGGGTATGTATTTAAGAAGGGGGTAACCAAAGAGGTAAAACCAGTCCACACTCATCTCAAAAGGCAACCTGTTCATGTAGGCTGGTGGGTCGCTCTTTGCAGGAAAAACAACGGAAAGCATTATGAGAAGGACAGTTATGGTTATGTAGAGAAACCTTGGTGGTATAAGTCTTGGTCTGGCGTTTCTCATAACATGAACCCAGAGGGTAAAGACTATGAGTATGGTAAGGGCTATATGGGCAAAGAGCAGAATTCTGAAAAGCCCGCTGAGATACTTTATATCGCTTCCAAGGAAGGCGCTCATCAGAGCATCTCCAAAGACTGGCAGGAAGGAGAAGAACTTGGCAGTCAGAAGCCCAGTGAGCTGTGCCCTCTCGTCCCAGACCAGTATGTAGCCCGATATTCCGATAGCCAAAAATATAAGAAGAGTGGCAACGCCTGTGACCCACGCAACCCATCGGAACATCCTGAACCTGTCCGTTATTATCACATGCACCATATGGGCGAGGGTTGTAAGTATTAGGGCATCAGAAGAATATCTATGTAGTCCCCTCATTATATTTCCCAGAAAGCTTTCGGATATTCTTTCCACAGACTGGTAGGAGGTCTGAGGGTCTATGCTGTAAAAGAAAAAGAGATAAACACCTGATATGACATCTATGATTAGAAGGAATATGGCGATAGCACCAAGATGATAGAGAGGATTTAGCCTTGAAGAAAAGAACCTGCTCATAAGGTAGGAAAACTTCTGAAAGCCTACGTATAATAGCTGTATGCTCGCCATCTGCATGAAAACCTCCTGTAAGCAGTTACTCACTTAACAATATAATATAAGCCCTTTATTAAAGACTTATGCGTTTTAATTTAAAGTTAAAAGATGATAAATTTAATTATTGACAAAAAAATCTTCAGATATTAATCTATATAAACAATCACTCACCAAGGAGGTGTAGCCATGGAGGAGAAGGAAAAGAAAACGCCCTTCCTTCAACTGGTGCTGGATGATTTCATGTTTCTACTTTTTCTAGGGGTCACGATTTATGCAGTCTCCTACCTCATATGGGGGCTTTTGGAGCTTGCGTGGCTCTCTCCTATACCAGATGAAATCAAACAATCCCTTTTAGGAGGTAAGTGACATGGCACTGCTACCACCAGAAGAAGGATGGTATTTCAAACGGGTGGCAAAAGATGAAAAGATGTGGATAGCCATAGCCCTTGTGGTTTGCCTGGCCCTCTTTTTCTGGATGATAGTATGGCATGTCTATGGAAAACAGAACCCATCCTTTACCACCTACAGGACTACTCCCCAGGAGTTTAACGCCCTGACACAGGCCTTCATACAGAAGTATAAGATAGGAGAGGAAAAGGGCATACCTGTGGTGGAACCCCCACCCAACAGCGATGTTTTTCTTCTGGGTAAGATGTGGGCCTGGGAGCCTATACTTGTGCTTAAAAAGGGTCAGGAATACAGGTTTCACATATCCTCCCTTGACCTTCTTCATGGCTTTTCCCTGCAGCCTGTAAACATGAACTTTATGGTTTTTCCTGGCTATGACTACGTGCTCACCTTCAGACCCACATCCACCGGTGAGTTCTACATAGTCTGCAACGAGTTCTGCGGTATAGGGCATCACATGATGATTGGAAAAATCATAGTGAAGGAGTGAGGAGGTTTAGCCATGTTTAGAACATGCGATATTACTGGACTTAAAGTTGACCTGAGGGCTGAGAGGCTAATACAGCTGAATGCAGTCATGGCTGTGGTCTCTCTGCTGATTGGAGTAATAGCTGCGCTACTACTTGTCTTGACAAGGTGGCAGGTTGTGCACCTCCTGCCTGCTGAATGGTATTACAGGGTCCTTACCCTTCACGGTCTGAATGCCCTGATATTCTGGATTGTCTTTTTTGAGATAGCAGGGCTTTACTTTGGCTCAACGGTTGTTCTCAACTCACGCATGTCTTCACCAAAGTTTGGATGGCTTGCCCTTACACTTATGGTCCTTGGCTTTTTACTGGTTAACTACACCATACTCACGGGCAATGCGGACGTTTTGATGACATCCTATGCACCCCTTCAGGCACATTCTCTGTATTACCTCGGTGTAATCCTCTTTGCAGTTGGAGCCCTTGTGGGGGTTTTCCTCTTCTTTGCAAACCTTCTTATAGCGAGGAAGGAGAGAACCTACGGAGACTCATTACCACTGTTTACCTTTGGGCTTGTGGCAGCTGCTATAATTGCCACTTTGACCCTTGCAACTGGCGCAGTTATATACATACCCACCCTGCTGTGGTCTCTCGGAATAATAAAGACCATGGATGCAGGCGTTTACAAACTTGTATGGTGGGGTCTTGGACATTCTTCCCAGCAGATAAATGTGACCGCTATGATAGCTATATGGTATCTTGGGGCTTTTCTCACAGTTGGTGGAACATCCATAAATGAAAAGGTCAGTAGGCTCGCCTTTGTCTTTTACGTAATAGGCATAAATGTTGCATCTGCACACCACCTTCTTGTAGACCCTGGACCAAGCCCGGCATGGAAGGTCTTCAATACGAGTTATGTGATGTATATAGCGGTTCTTGCCTCCATGATACATGCCTTTGCAGTTCCTTCCGCAGTGGAATCTGCTCAGAGAAGAAGGGGCTTTACCAAAGGTCTCTTTGACTGGCTCAAAAATGCACCTTGGGGCAATCCAGCCTTCTCTGCAGTGTTTCTTTCCATCATAATCTTTGGCTTTATAGGTGGCGTCACGGGGGTTGTAAACGGTATGGAACAGACCAACATAATAGTTCACAATACGCTTTCCATACCCGGGCACTTTAAGGGAACGGTGGTGGGTGGAACCACACTTGCCTTCATGGGTGCAACCTACTACCTTATACCCCTCATATTCAGGAAAAAGATCGCCTTCTTCGGGCTTGCAAAGCTCCAGCCATGGGTATTTGGCGGAGGCATTTCTTTGCTTGCCGTTTCCATGTATATACTTGGAGCTTTTGGAGTTCCAAGGAGACACTATGACATTACCTTTTCTGGTGGACCCTTTACCTACACCTTCAACCCTGCAACGGACTTTTTCTGGGTTCTTTTTGCCATTGGAGGCATAGTTACGGTCATAGGCGCTCTCATGTGGATACTTATAGTGGTGTTTTCTGTATTCTTTGGACAGTCAGTAAGAGGTCCTCAGGATATGCAACTGCAGATTGCTTCACCCCCACCTCCTGCGAAGGAACATCATGGTTTTGAGGCACCGGGAACTCTGACCCTCACCCTTCTTTTCATGGGCGTGTTCCTTATATTCCTCCTGCTCAACTGGGGATGGCTTGCAGCCATGTGGGAGGTAAGATGATGTTCTTTTACCTTTCACTGTCCCTCTTTTCCCTTGTAATGGCCGGTCTCTTTGGTCTACTTATAGCCCTTACCAGAATGCCGGCCGTATCCCTCCTTAAATCCCCTGAGCTCTTCTATCACTTTCTTGTGGGGCATGTGACCTTTTCCATCACTCTTTGGCTTATGACCTTTACCCTTGCCTATTGGCACTACAGAGAAGGCAGGAAGGGAAGGGTTGCACCTCCAGCCACCCTACTGGGTATGCTCCTCCTTTCCCTTTCCTGCCTTTTACCCTATGGAGAGCCCTATCTTAACAATTATGTACCTGTTGTGGGAAGTCCCATCTTTTACCTGGGACTTTTCCTCTTCTTCTGCGGTTTTCTTCTTGAAGCTCTGCAAAGGTTGAAATATGCAAAAAGACTGGATGAACTTTATCCTCTCTCCATTCTCTTCGGCATCCTCACCCTTTTTTCCATACCCTCATCCCTTCTTATAGCCCACCCTGAAGGTGGTATGAAGCTCTTTTTTGAAAGGCTTTTCTGGATACCAGGGCATTTCCAGCAGTTCATGTATGCTTCTGTGATGCTTGCGGTATGGCATGAACTTCTTAAAAAAAGCTCTGGTAGTGTGGTGAACAGTCCTCTGTTGAAAGGTGCCAATCTTCTTCTTTTTATGTCTGCCTTGCCACTGCTTCTGGGCTTTTTTATGGACCCCCTTTCTGAAAACTTCAGAAGGCAGATAGCCCTTTCCTTTGGTGTTGGGCTTGGTGTGCCTGTGCTTCTTCACAGTTATCATGTGCTCAAAAACATCAGGTTAAGCTGGAACGTGGCTACAATTAGCCTTTTGTTCTCCATGACTGTGTATCACGCAGGTGCTCTTATAGCCTACGGCGGTATGCAGAGCGACTTGAGAATCCCAGCCCACTATCATGGCGTTGTCTCAGGTGTAACCATAGCTTTTATGGGGCTTACTTACTATATGCTTAAAGAAAAGCTTGGCTATGTCTTCTGGGAAAGTGTTGCAAAACTCCAGCCAACTTTCTTCGGTCTTGGAATAAACCTTCTCGTTCTTGGCTTTTACCTGGCAGGCAACATGGGTGCACCAAGAAAGACGTACGGATTTGAGTATGTTCAGGATACAAAGGTGATACTTGCTCTGAATGTTATGGGTTTTGGTGGATTGCTGGCAGTGCTAGGTGGCATTCTCTTCATATCCTACACCACCCTTTCCCTTTTCAGAGGTTACAGGAATGTCAGTGTTTCTTAGTTTTCTGCTTCTCCTTTTATCTTGGGGCAGTGAACTGCTACCAGATGAGAAGAAAACTATAGGCACATACGTGCCAGATGTGGTTTTGGAAGACAGCGAGGGAAGGGTCTTTCGCATAAGAGAGCTGAACAGAGTTGTGGTGCTGAACCCCATATACACAAAATGCACATCCGCCTGCCCGCTCATGACGCAGGGTCTAAAAAGGGCAATAAAAGACCTTGAAGAGAGCCTCGTAGTCCTTTCCCTGACCTTTGACCCCAGGGATAACCCTGAAGACCTCAGGAGGTTCAGACAGGCTCACAACCTGCCAGAAAACTGGTATGTGGTAAGGAGTAAAAAGGCAGATAGCCTTTTGCAAGCTATAGGCTACAGATATAGTTATAACGAAAAGCTCGGGGAGTTTGACCATCCAAACCTCTATGTGGTGCTCACACCCTCCGGAAAAATATCAAGATACCTCTATGGAGTAAACCCAAAACCCAGGGACCTTGAGCTTGCAGTGCTTGAAGCCAAGAGGGAAGAGGTAAGGCTTAGCCCCATAGAAGGTTTCTGGCTCAGGTGTTTCAGGTATAACCAGGAAAGAGGGGCTTACGAAATAGACTGGTTTTTTGTCCTCAATGTGGCTGGAGGAATTACTACCTTTACACTAATTCCAGCTCTTGTATGGGGTAGAGACATTTACAGGTTTTTCAGGTCATTTCCTTATTTTTTCGTGAAAAACTCTTGACATACCGTAAGTAATCACTTATATTATAAATATGAGTAAAATCACCTAAGGAGGTCATAGCCATGGGTAAGAAGGTATTGCTGAGCGGTGTGCTGGGGGCAGTAGCCCTCGCAGGCAGTGCAGTAGTCTATGCTCAGAACCAGAAAAAGGAGGAACTTCCTCCCCCTCCCCCCATAACAAAGGAGGAAATGGAAATAGCCAAGCAGATTTACTTTGACAGGTGTGCTGGATGTCACGGAACGCTCAGAAAAGGTGCAACCGGACCAGCCCTTACCCCCGATAAGACACGACAGCTTGGAACTGAAAGCCTGAAGGTCTTCATAACTTATGGAACTCCCGGTGGCATGCCCGACTGGGGAAGACAGGGAATACTCAATGAAAAGGAGATAGACATACTGGCGAGGTTTTTACAGCATGACCCACCTGCACCCCCGGAGCTATCCCTTGCAGACCTGAAAAAGACATGGAAGGTCTATGTGCCACCTGAAAAAAGACCCAAAAAGCCCGAGCATAACAGAAACTGGCAGAATTTCATGGGTGTAATACTCAGAGACGTGGGTAAAGTGGCCATAATTGACGGGGATACAAAAGAGCTTGTTAACATAGTGGATACAGGCTTTGCAGTTCACATAATAAGATACTCTGCCTCTGGAAGATACATGTATACCATAGGAAGGGATGGAAAGGCGACCATGGTAGACCTGTGGATGAAAAAGCCCGACACCATAGCAGAAGTTAAAGCCTGCAATGACGCAAGGTCCATAGACTCTTCCAAGTATAAGGGTCCAAAGGGAGACTTTCTTGACAAGCTGGCAATAATAGGGTGCTACTGGCCACCCATGATGGTTATACTGGATGGTCAGACCCTTGAGCCCCTCAAGCTCATCTCCACAAGCTCCTATACCTACGACACCAACGAGTTTGTGAGAGAGGCGAGGGTTGCTTCCATAGTGGCTTCCCATTATGACCCTGAATGGATTGTAAACATAAAAGAAACAGGTCAGATATGGCTCGTGGACTACTCCAACGTAAAGGCTCCGAAGATAACCATGATAGAGGCGGAGAGGTTCTTGCATGATGGTGGATGGGATGCTTCAAAGAGATACTTCCTTGTAGCTGCCAATTTCAGAAACAAGGTCTCCATGGTGGACACAAAAGAAAAGAAGCTGGTGGCAAACATAGAGACTGGCAAGATTCCTCATCCGGGCAGGGGTGCCAACTTTGTCCATCCACAGTATGGACCTGTATGGTGCACAGGCCATCTGGGTGACAACACGGTAGCCTGCATAGGAACTGACCCTAAAAGGAAAGAATACTTCGCCAAAGTTGTGGCAAAGGCCGAACTTCCGGGTGAAGGCGGTGGAAACCTCTTTATAAAGACCCATCCAAAATCTGAAAATCTCTGGGTGGACAGACCTCTCAACCCTGACCAGAAGCTACAGAGAAGCGTAACCGTCCTTGACAGGAACACCCTAAAGGTAAAAGCTCAGATAGAAATACCCGCAGAGTTTCAGGGAAGGGCAGTCCATCCTGAATACAACAGAGATGGCACCGAGGTATGGATTTCTGTATGGGGTAAAAAGAACGAACCAGAAAAGCAGGCAATACTTGTCTATGACGACAAAACCCTAAAACTAAAACATGTCATAAGGGGCAACTGGGTTGCCACACCGGCGGGCAGGTTCAATGTTTACAACACCATGAAGGATATATACTGATGAAAAGCTTTCTCCTGTCCATGGTTTTCTGCTCCCTCCCCCTTGCCGGGGGGGTGGAGCTTTATCAGAAATACTGCTCTTCCTGTCATGGAGAGGACAGACTTGGGAAAGTCGCACCTCCCCTCTTTTCCCTTCCCCCCTTTTTTAACCTTAAGGAAGATGAAAAACTCTATCAAGCCATAAGAGAAGGCACAACGGGTATGCCAGCCTTCAGGGATTTGAAGGAAGAAGATATAAGGGCTATAGTGGAGTTTATCAAAAGGCCTATTGAGAAGGAAAAGTTAAGATGGAATAAGGATAAGATTGAAGAGAGCAAGGGAAAAATAGAGCTTGAAAAGATAAGCATAAGGAACCTGAAAGACTATACCCTTGTAGTGGAGAGGGGCAAAAACCTCGTTTGGGCTATGGAGGGGGAAAGAGTCCTGACAAAGTTTCCCTTTGTGAACATGCACGGAGGCATAAAGTTTTCCCCTAAGGGAGAAGCCTACATACCATCAAGGGATGGATGGATAGGGAAATACAGTTTCTCTGAGGGTAAGCTTGAAAAGGTAAGGGCGTGCATATACCTCAGAAACATAGCCCTTTCACCAGATGGTAATCTGCTCGTAGCCGCCTGCTGGATTCCCTCACAGCTTGTCCTTTTTGACAGAGAGCTAAAACATGTAAAGAGCATAGAGCTTGAGGGCAGGGTCAACGCAGTTTATGAGCTCTATGGGAGAAATTCCTTCGCATTCACCTTCAGGGACAAACCCCTTGTGGGCTTTCTTGACTACCAGAGGCTTTCCGTAAGCTACGCGGACATTGACAGTCCCCTTGAAGACTTTACCATAGACCCTTTTGAGGAGTATCTCATAGGAAGCACAAAGGATGGGCTGAAAGTTTATTCCCTCAGAGAGCTGAAGCCTTTGAGGGAACTAAAAACCGCGGGGCTACCACACTTAGCCTCAGCCTATTTCTGGTATTCAGGGGGAAAATTCTACTTTGCCACACCAATACTTAAAAGACCCACCCTTTCCCTCTGGAGGGCTTACAGCTGGGAGCATGTGAAGGACATACCCCTTGCAGGTGAGGGCTTTCTTGCAAGGAGTAACTACGGGACACCCTTTGTCTGGGTTGACAACTCCTCCGACAGCATGCTTCTTTTTGACAAAAGAGAATTTAATGCAAGTAGCCTGAAGGTTATTGACGGCAAGAGGGCGGTCCACACAGAGTTTACGGGGGATGGAAGAATAGCCTATGTGAGCGTGTATGAAAAGGACGGTGCCCTTGTGCTTTACGATGGAGTGAGCCTCAAAAAACTTGCCGAGTATCCAGCGAGCCTTCCTGCGGGGAAATACAACTTTGTGAACAAGTCAAAGAGGTTTGAGCCTGCACAGCTCGGCTATCAGGTCTTTATGGAAAAGTGCTGGGGCTGTCATCACACAACGAGGGAGGCCTTTGGTCCACCCCTCAGGTGGTCCGTGCAAAACAGAGAAATCTCACTAATTATGGCTCAGATACTAGACCCCCAGAACACCCACAAACTTCTTGGCTACTCAAGGAGTGCCATGCCAAAGATTGAATTGAAAGAAGAGGAGATGAAGGCTCTTATAAAGTTTATGGAGGCTCTGAAGGATGGCTGGATGGATTAAAGGAGGAAAGTATGCTTAGGATTACGGAATACATAAGAGAAACCCTTGAGGGTAAAAAGTCAAGAGCCTTTGAGGGTGTTATCCTCATATGGAACCTCACCAACGCCTGTAACCTCTACTGCAAACACTGCTACTCATCTGCCAATCAGGAAAGGGAAGGGGAGCTCTCTCATGAGGAGGTGGTGAGCCTTGTGCATAGATTGCCTTCTGTGGGAGTAAGGTTTGCCATACTTTCTGGGGGCGAGCCACTCCTGCGGGAGGACATCTTTCAGATAGCGGGTCTTCTGAAGGAAAGAGGTATAAGAACTTACCTTTCCACAAACGGTCTTCTTGTAAAAGAACAAATTGTAGAAATAAAAAAGCACTTTGATTATGTGGGCATAAGCGTAGATGGTGAGCCAGAGGTCCACGATGCCTTCAGAGGCAAGAGGGGAGCTTTTGAAGAATCCCTCAAAGCCGTAAGGGAATGTCTGAAGGAGGGTATAAGAGTAGGACTCAGGTTTACCCTTACACCCGCTACTTCAAGGAGTCTCCCCTTCATCTTCTCCCTTGCGGAGAAGGAGGAAATTCCAAAAATCTACATATCCCATCTTGTATACTCTGGCAGGGGTAAGAGGCTTTCAGACCTTGAAAGGGAAGAATACAGAAGGTGGGTGAGGTTTATTCTTGATAAATCCTTTGAATATGTGGAAAAGGGCATTCCCATAGATGTGGTCACAGGCAACAACGAAGCGGACGCAGTTCTTCTGTACAGGGAGTTTGTAAAAAGATATCCAAGGCTTGCAAAGGGCTTTTACGAAAGGCTCCTTCTCTGGGGTGGCAATCAGGCAGGTGTGAGGCTCATGAACATAGACTTCAGGGGCAATGTAAAGCCAGACCCCTTCTTTTTCCACGGCGTGGGTAATGTGAGGGAAGAGGACATATTAAAAATATGGCAGGGCAATGGTCTACTTAGCTTTCTCAGAGAAAAGCCAAGAAGGCTAAAGGGAAGATGTGAGAGGTGTTCCTTTATAGGCATATGCAACGGAAACTCAAGGGCGAGGGCTTATGCGGTTTACGGAGACTACGCAGAGGAGGACCCTGCATGCTACCTCTGATATTCCTTCTCCTGACCTTCCCAATCCTTGCTTTTGCCGAAAAGCTCTACGTGGTTGAGAGGGAAAGGGGAAGTCTTGCAGTGGTGGTGGATGGAAGGCTTGTAAAGGAAATAGAAGGGCTTGGAAATCTGAACCACGCCACACTGAAGCTCTGGAGAGGTAAGGCATACCTTATAAGCAGGGATGGATACCTTAGCCAGATAGACACTGAAAAGGATGAGCTTTTAAGAAAAGTCAAGGTCGGGGAAAGCGCTATAGGAATCGACTTTACGAGAGACCATATAGTGGTTGCCAACTATGAACCGAAGACGGTTGTGGTTCTTGACGAGGAATTAAACGTGGTTCAGAGCCTTAATACAGGTTCAAGGAATGTAGGAATAAAGGGTTTTGAGGTGGGCTTTGTCTTTTCCCTCATGGACAGAGATGAGATATGGCTTGTAAAGGATAAGAGCGTGAAAGTCTTTGGAAACGTCGGGGCTATGCCCTTTGATGCCCTTCTTAAGGGGAATGTTTATGTGGTGGGCTTTTTCAAAGAAGGAGGTGTCGGGCTGCTGGATGTAAAGAGGGAGGTTTACAGGAAAGTAGTCTTCTTATCTGCGGGCAAGGAAGTGGTATTCAAGATACCCCACTTTGGCACATGGGGAGTTTCAGGCGACAGAGCCTTCATACCAGTCGTTGGAGAAAGAAGGCTTTACTTGGTTAACCTAAGAAACTTCAACCTTGAAGGGCATGTGGAGCTTTCAGGACTGCCTGTGTTTGCAGTTATCTCACCGGATGGAAAGTATGTAGCGGTAAACTTCAGCGGGGATAGGGAAGACTATGTGGCCCTTGTGGATACAGAGAAGCTGGAAGTTGTAAAGGAAATGCGTGTAGGCAGTAGAGTTATGCACATGAGGTTTTCAGGTGATGGCAAGAGGCTCTACACTTCTTCCTACTTTGATTCAAAGCTGAAGGTCCTTTCTGTTCCCTTTCTTGAAATACTGGAAGAGGTAGGCATACCAAACCCCTCAGGGGTTTTTCTTATAAAGTAAGGAGGTGTAGCCATGGGTAAGGTTTACCTTGTGGGAGCAGGTCCAGGAGATATGGAGCTTCTTACCCTCAAGGCTTACAGGCTCATAAGGTCTGCAGAGGTCATACTCTACGACAGGCTCGTAAACCCTGAGATTCTTCTGCTTGCAAGACCAGACTGTGAGCTGGTATACGTGGGAAAAGAAGATGGAAGGCATCTTATGGAACAGGAAAGAATAAACGAGCTTCTGCTTCAGTATGCTCATACAAGGGAAACTGTGGTGAGGCTCAAGGGTGGTGACCCCTTTGTCTTTGGAAGAGGCGGTGAGGAAGCTCTCTTTCTGGCTCAGCATGGCATAGACTTTGAGGTGGTTCCGGGGGTAAGCTCTGCCATAGCTGTCCCTGCCTATGCGGGTATTCCTCTAACCTTGAGGGGCATTTCCTCCTCCTTTGCTGTGATAACAGGGCACGAGGACCCGAGAAAGGGAAGCTCCAGCATAGACTGGGGGAGCCTTAAGGGGATAAACACACTTGTATTTCTCATGGCTGTTTCTAACAGGCAGGAGATAGCAAGGAGGCTCATGGAGGTGGGTAGGAGTCCAGATGAGCCTGTTGCCTTTGTGGAGAGGGGGACAACCTCTGGGCAGAGGGTTGTGATAACTAGCCTCAGGGAGCTTTCTGTGAGTCCTCCTGAGGTTAAGCCCCCTGCAGTTATGGTGGTGGGGAAGGTGGTGGGCTTGAAGGACTATCTGGTATGGTTTGAAGTATCCGAAAAAACCTTTGAAGTTCCCCAGGTTTAGGGAACGAATTACAGAGAAGGGCATACCTTAAGGTCTTTCCCTGTCTTGTTTTTCCAAAAAACTCTATTTAAGATTTTAAAGTAAATAAACTATTAAGGAGGTAAAATATGCTGAAAGTGGACATTCCCAGAGAAAGGTCTGCATCTTCCAGAGGT
Source organism: Pampinifervens navoyensis (assembly GCF_046159715.1). NCBI lineage: Bacteria > Pseudomonadati > Aquificota > Aquificia > Aquificales > Aquificaceae > Pampinifervens > Pampinifervens navoyensis. The sequence goes on along the minus strand of NZ_JBJXCT010000004.1, from coordinate 132,814 downwards.
GCCCTGCCAGAAGTGGTAAAGAGGGATGGTGCAATTGTTAGCTTTGACAGGGGCAGAATAGAGAGGGCAATCTCAAAGGCTTTCAGGGCTGTTGATGAGCCAGTGGATGCTTCTACTACGGAGGAGCTTGTGGAGGAGGTTGTTTTCAAGGTGTTGAGTCTGGAAAAGAAAAAGGTTCATGTGGAGGAGATACAGGATATAGTGGAGGAAGTGCTTATCCTCCATGGCTTCGCAAAGGTTGCGAAGGCCTACATCCTTTACAGAAAGAAGAGGGAGGAAATCAGAGATATATCAAAGGCCATAGTTGATGCAGAAAAAGTCGTTCAGGACTATGTATACCAGCAAGACTGGAGGGTTCAGGAAAACGCCAACGCAAGCTACTCCTTCTCCGGTTTAATGCTCCACACCGCGGGGACCGTCATAGCCCACTACACCCTCACCCACGTATATCCTGAAAGGATTGCAAAGGCTCACAGAGAGGGGGACCTTCATATACATGACCTTTCCCATGGCATAGTGGGATACTGTGCAGGATGGTCTATGGAAGACCTATTAAGAAAGGGCTTTAGAGGTGGTCCTGGGAGGGTTACCGCAGGTCCTGCAAAGCACCTCTCTTCTCTTCTTGGTCAAATGGTCAACTTCCTTGGTGTGACGCAGATGGAGTTTGCAGGTGCTCAGGCTCTCAACTCAGTGGATACTTTCCTTGCACCGTTCGTGAGGGCAGACAGACTTGGCTATAATGAGGTTAAACAGCTTGTTCAACAGCTTGTCTTTTCCCTCAACGTCCCCTCAAGATGGGGAGGCCAGGCACCTTTCATAAACTTCTCCTTTGACTGGACTGTTCCAGGAGACATGAAGGATAGACCTGTCATAGTTGGAGGTAGAGAAAGGCCCGACATAGGATACTATGGAGAATTTCAGAAGGAGATGGACATCATAAACAGAGCTTTTATGGAAGTTATGATGGAAGGGGACAACGAAGGCAGGATATTTTCCTTCCCCATACCCACTTATAACATAACTCCTGACTTTGAATGGGACTCGGAGAATGCAAGGCTCTTATGGAAGATGACCGCAAAATACGGCATACCCTATTTTCAAAACTTCATATCAAGCTCCCTGAAGCCGGGGGATGTAAGAAGTATGTGTTGCAGGCTCCAGCTTGACCTGAGGGAACTCAGAAACAGAATGGGTGGTCTTTTTGGAAGCGCCGACAAGACAGGCTCCATAGGAGTTGTAACCATAAACATGCCCAGAATAGGCTACCTTTCTAAGTCCGAGGATGAGTTTTTTGAAAGGCTTAATGAACTTATGGAGCTTGCGAAGGATAGCCTCGAGATAAAGAGGAAAGTCATAGAAAGGAACCTGAAAAGGGGTCTCATGCCTTACTCAAGGGAGTATCTGCAATCCTTTGACACCTTCTTTTCTACCATAGGTCTTGTTGGCATGAACGAGGCATGCCTTAACTTCCTTGGTGTCTCCATAGCAGAGCCTGAGGGCAAGGAGTTTGCCATAAGGGTTCTTAAGTTCATGAGGGAGAGGCTTTCTGATTTTCAGGAGGAGACAGGACATCTTTACAATCTTGAAGCGACGCCTGCGGAGGGAACATCCTACAGACTCGCAAAGATAGACAGAATGAAATATCCCGACATAATAACAGCAGGAGAAGGAGAACCTTACTACACGAACTCAACCCATCTGCCAGTAAACTATACCGATGACCTCTTTGAAGTGCTTCAACATCAGAAGGACTTCCAGACCCTCTACACGGGCGGAACTGTCATACACGCCTTCTTACAGGAATCTCCTAGTGAACTGGCAGTGGCAAGGTTTATAAAAAGAGCTTTTGAAAATTACCCCATTCCATACCTCACTATTACGCCTACCTTCTCCGTCTGTGAAGACCACGGCTACATACGGGGCGAACACTTCCATTGCCCCCAGTGTGGAAAACCTGCAGAGGTTTACTCAAGGGTCGTGGGATATTACAGGCCTGTGCAAAGGTGGAACAGGGGCAAGCAGGAGGAGTTCAGACAGAGGCTGGAGTATGCTATCTAACCCGAGTTTTTCTGGGCGTGGGCGGGCTCATGCCTGTGCCTGCCTTCCACATCTGCAAGTTCTGCCACGGTAGTGGTGGTCAGGTATTCAAGTATTCTTTCTCTGAGTTCAGTCCACTTGTGATGGACCACGCAGGGTGAGCTCTGCCACTCTTCACACCTTCCAGGTCTTAGAGCACAGTAATCCAGCTTGTATTCTTCGTCAAGGTAGCGTATAACATCCATGATGGTTATCTCTTCAGGTGGGACGGCAAGGGTAAAACCGCCGGTTGGGCCCTTATAGGACTTTAAAACCCTTTCCCTTGCCAGTTTGTGAAAAATCTTTGAAAGAAAGGGCTTTGGAATCCTCTGGGCTTCTGCAATTTCCTCCACCTTGACAAGCCTGTCCCTGTTGAGGGCAAGGTACGCAAGGGCCAGAAGGGCATATTTAACAGTTTCTGAGTATATCATGAAAATAAATTATATGCCAGAAGCACTTTTTTGCAAAGTGAAATTAGAATATAAGCATGTTTCCCTCAGATTGGTGGAAAAAGGCGGAAGAAAGGGTAAACAATCTCAAGAAGGCAAAGGAAAGCCTTGAGGAGCTACTCAGCAAACATCCTGAGCCTAAGAGCCTTTTGGACTACCTGAACGATAGAAGGTTCATACTGCTCCTTGAGCTCCTTGACCAGTCTGAGTGTATAAAGAAGTTTCTTATAAACCATCCAGAGGACTTTCAGAGAACCATACCAGGTCTGTGGTATGTCTTCAAAGACAAAAAAACCTATCTGAAGGAGCTGGAGGGTCTCGTGTGGGAGAGTATGTCCGATGAAGAGTTTTCAAGGACCCTCGCTTACTACAGACACAGGGAGCTTATGAGAATAATGGCAAAGGAGATACTTGGCACTGCCAGATACGAGGAGCTTCTTCAGGAATACTCACAGCTTCCTGATGCCATGTTAGAGCTTGCCTACAGGAGAGCTTACAAAGAGGCGGTGGAGAAATACGGAAAGCCTCTGGATGAAGAGGGAAGACCTGCCACAGGATGCGTGATAGCCCTCGGGAAGCTGGGAAGCTATGAGCTCAACTACTACTCAGATATAGACATAATGTTCATACATTCCACAGACAGGGGACAGGCGGGGAAGTTAACTCTGAACGAGTTCTTCTCGAGGTTTTTCCAGAAAGTCTTCAGGCTCATGACCCAGATAACGCCGGAGGGCAAGCCCTACGAGGTGGACCTTGACCTGAGACCTTTTGGCAAATCTGGACCTGTAAGCATGTCTCTCAGAAGCGCAGAGCTCTACTATGAGTCTTATGGTAGAACGTGGGAGAGGTTCGCCCTTCTGAGAGCAAGATACTGTGCGGGAGATGAAGAGCTTTACAGGGCCTTTGAAAGGGAAGTAAAAGAGCCCTTTGTCTTTAAAAAGTCTGTGGACTACAGAATACTGGAGGAGATAAGGCTTATAAAGGCACAGATAGCCAGTGAGGCAAAGAAGAAACTGCTTGGCAGAAACAACATAAAGACGGGAGAGGGTGGTATAAGGGAGGTGGAGTTTGCAGTTCAGTCCCTGCTTCTGCTTCTGGGGGGAAAGTTTCCTTTCCTCAGAGAGAGCAACACCTTCAGGGCCATATGGAAGCTGAGTCAGAAGGGGGTCTTTTCTGGGGAAGAAGCCATATTTTTAGAGAGGGCTTACGAGTTTCTCAGAAGGCTTGAACACAAGGTTCAGCTCTATTCCTGCACGCAAACGCAGAGCTTTTCAGAAGCAGATTTCCCAAGGCTTGCAAAGGCTATGGGCATGAAGGAGCAGGAGCTCAGGGACAGCTATGAAAAGTTCACAAAGGGTGTAAGCCTTATCTTTTCTCAGATAATGCCCTCACAGGTAGAGGAGGAGCTCCATCCTATTCAGAGAGCCTTGCTGAACAGCGATCTGGAAGAGGCAAGGGAAATCCTGAACGGCTACGGCTTTAGAGAGCCAGTAAGAGCCTTTAACATACTCCTTAGCTACATAAGCGGAAGGGAGGGCATAAAGCTGTCCACTCAGGAAAAAGAGACATTTATAAAAGTCCTTCCTCAGCTTCTTGAAAGTATGGCTCAGACCACAGACCCGGATGAAACCCTTTCCAACTTTGATAAGTTCTTTTCAAACCCCACAGGCAGGAAGGTAATCCTGAGCCCTGCAAAGGAAGACGTAAGCAAAAGCCTCTGCAGGGTCTTTTCTCTCTCATCTTACCTTTCCACGCTGATAAGCAGATATCCAGACCTTGTGGAGGATGTGCTCACCCTTTATCAGGACTTTCCTGAGGAGGAAAGGTTCACTGAAGAGTTTGAAAAATACAGAAGCACACTGGGGCTCAGCCCGGAGAATCTCTACAGAAGGTTTAAAAGGGTCTGGGAGATAAGAATAGCTCTTGTGTATCTTGTAAAGAAGGAGGACAGATACAGAAAGCTCTTCAGCTTCTTTGAAAAGCTCTCAGACCTTGCAGACTTTTTATTGCGAAGACTGTGGAAAGACCTCGGGTTTGAGGACATGCTTCTTCTTGCCCTTGGCAAGTATGGAAGCAAAGAGCTCACAGTTGGCTCTGACCTTGACCTTGTTTTCCTGTGCAGAGAATCCGGAGAGGAAAAGACCAGAAAAGCTCAGGAACTGATTGCCTTTCTCACAAAGCATACCTCGGAGGGTTACCTTTACGATGTGGACTTCAGGCTCAGACCCATGGGAAGCGCCGGAGAAATAGCTCCCTCCATGAGCTTTTACAGAGAATACTTCCAGTCTCAGGCAAGGACATGGGAAAGACTTGCATGGACAAGATGCAGATACGTAGCTGGACCGCAGGAGCTTGCAGAGGAGTTTGAAGGGCTCCTCAGAAGCTTTCTCTTTGAAAAGCCACTGGGTGAAAAGGAAAGGGGAGAAATAAGGGATATGAGGCTTGCCCTTGAGGGCAACGCAAAGAAGGGAAAGGAAATTTTGGACCTCAAGTTCTCTCCCGGAGGGCTTATTGACGCAGAGTTTCTCATTCAGTATTACAGCCTTTTAGAAAGGCTAAGAGAACCCTCAATGATAAGAGCCTGTGGTAGGCTTATGGAAAAGTATCCGGTTCTCAAAGAGGTGCAAGAGCACTACACTTTTCTCAGGCTTGTGGAAACAAGGCTCAGGCTTTCAAAGGAGAGGGCAGGGTCTTTACTTGGACCTCAGGATATGAAAAGGGTAGCAAGCTCGCTGGGCATGCAGACAGAGGAGCTTCAGGAAAAGGTTATGGGTAGCATGAAGAGGCTGAGGGATATCTTTCTTGAGGTCTTTGATTGATTCAGAGAAGGAGAGAGGCTACAAGGAAGTAGACAAAGACCGATATTATATCCTGCAACACGGTGGCAAGAGGGCCGCTTCCGTGTGCTGGGTCCGAGCCAAGCCTTTTGAGAAACATGGGCAGCAAAGAGGCCACAAAGCCGGCCGCCGTTGAAGCAAGAAGTATGGCAAGAGAGACAACGAGGGCGATTTTCATATCCTTCCAGAAGATGGATACTGCAAAGAAACTGAAAAAGAAGAGGGCAAGGCCTATGGCACTGCTTGTTTTGGTTTCCCTTCCTATGTCTACAGGTATTCTCAGGGCAAGAGCCCTGACTATGAGAGCCTCTGTCTGCGTTCCCACAGCATCTGCAAGGTAAACCACCGTTGGTATAAAAAAGGCAAGAGCCACATGCCTTTCCAGCTCTTTTTCAAACATGCCCACCACTCCAGCGGCTAGAAATCCACCCACAAGACCAGCGAGGAGCCAGGGCAGCCTGTAGAGGACTCTTCTGCCAAGGTCTGCACTCCCATAAGACACAGCCATATTGTCTGGTCCCAGAATACCCGCCATCTTTGAGAGGTCTTCCTCATGTTCCTGAAGCAAAACTCTGAGAAGGGTGAAGGGTGGTATGAGTCCAAGAAAGTATCCATAGTGGTCCACAACGGGCATGGCGTATTCGCCCTTCTGCACCGCCTGCCATGCTACCACCTCCTGGTCTGTATCTGGGCTTACCCTTGGGGGGTCTGAGTCCATGATGCCACCTATCCTGTCCTCGGGACCTGCACTGAAGAGGTCCTCTGCCGTAACTATTCCAACAAGCTTCCCTCCCTCAAGAACCACTATGTGAGAGGCGGAGACATACTTTTTGCCAAGTATCCTTTCAATGGTCTCCTCCACAGTGTTTTCAGGATGTGCTATTGGCACATCAACAACTGCAAGAGCTTTTGCAGTCTCATAAAAGGCTCCCCTGTCCATGTGTATAGTCTATCAGACCAATCTTAATATTCCGTTAAAATCAGCCCAGAAGCCTGAGTGCCCTTGCAACTCTTTCCAGAACCTTTTCCGTGGGCATCACATCACAGATTATGTCCACTCCTACACCCTCCAGCTCTCCCGTGAGGCAGGCTCTGAGGGCATGCCACACATCCTTTGCCTTCAGATTTAGCTCCTTCTGTATCTCCTTCGCTATTTCCTTCACTCTGGTAGCATTGAGCTCGCCCTCCTGAGCTTTTTGCAGGAAAAGCTCAAGCACTTCCCTTGAGTGCTCGTTCTCAAGCACCGCCATAGCCTGCTCTGAATAGCTTATCTCTTCCACAAAGAAGGGCTTTAATCTTTCAACCCCATCAAGCAGGGTTTCAAAGGAGTCTCTGGTTCTTTCAAGGACCTTTTTTACATATTCCCTGTCTACTTCGTATCCAGCCCTCTGGAGGAAAGGCATAAACTCCTCCACAAGCCTGTCAAGGGAGAGAACTTCCCTTATGTATACCCCGTTCATCCACCTGAGCTTTTCCTTGCTGAAGACCGCAGGCGATGAGTTAACATCCTCAAGCCTGAAAAGCTGTATGAGCTCATCTTTTGAAAATATCTCCTTCCCTTCCTCCGGGGGGGACCAGCCCAGAAGGCACAGAAAGTTAAAAAGGGCTTCCGGCAGGTATCCTTCCTCTCTGTAGTTTCTGACAGAAACCGCTCCATGTCTTTTTGAGAGCTTGCTCCTGTCCTCTCCCAGTATGACGGGTAGGTGGGCAAACTCTGGAATCTCAAAACCCAGAGCTTCGTAGATGAGTATCTGCTTTGGTGTGTTGGGTATGTGGTCTTCGCCCCTTACCACATGGGTGACACCCATAAGGGCATCATCCACCACCACCACAAAGTTGTAGGTGGGTGTCCCATCGCTCCGCACTATCACAAAATCTCCAAAGTCATCCACGCTTATGGCTATGTGCCCCTTTATGAGGTCTTCAAAGACAACAACCCTTCCATCGGGCACCCTGAAGCGTATAGCATAGGGCTTGCCCTCTCTCTTGAAGGCTTCCGCTTCCTCCCTGCTGAGAACTCTACACTTGCCCGAGTAGCGGTAGGGCACTCCTCTTTCCTCCGCCTTCTTGCGTTCTTCTTCCAGTTCATCCACCGTGCAGAAGCAGGGGTAGGCGTGTCCACTCTCAAGAAGTCTCTGTGTATACTCCCTGTATATGTCAAACCTCTCCGACTGCCTGTAGAACTCATCCCACTCAATTCCAAGCCACTGAAGGTCCTCAAGAAGCATCCTCTCAAACTCCTCTGTGGACCTTTCCCTGTCCGTGTCCTCAACCCTAAGGATAAACTTTCCTCCATGATGTCTTGCAAAGAGGTAGCTGAATATGGCGGTTCTTGCGTTCCCCAGGTGCAGGTATCCTGTGGGGCTCGGTGCAAAGCGTGAAACTACCATGGGAATATTATAGCCCGTAGTTATTCCTGTAATAGTCACACCATGCGCTCACGGGACATTCTCCGCATTTTGGCCTTACGGGCCTGCATATAGTCTGACCGAAGGCCACGAGAAGTCTGTTGTAGTCCCTCCAGTATTCCTGGGGAACCACCTGCATGAGGGCTTTCTCTGTCTCCTCTGGATTTCTTGTCCTTACCAGACCCCAGCGGTTGCTTATGCGGTGCACATGCACATCCACCGCTATGGCAGGCTTTCCAAAGCCCTCTGAAAGCACTATGTTCGCCACCTTTCTTCCCACTCCCCTGAGCCTGAGAAGGTCCTCCATTGTATCCGGCACTTTTCCACCAAATTCCTCCACAAGCTGTCTTGCAAGCTCCTTAAGATGTTTTGCCTTGTTTCTATAAAAGCCCACGGGATGTATGAGCCTCTGGAGCTCATCCAGATCCATCTTGAGCAGGTCCTGGGGACTCTTTATCCTCTCTAAAAACCTCTTGCAGACTTCTGCTGTTGTTTCATCCCTTGTCCTTGTGGAGAGGAGGGCACAGAGGAGGGCACTGAGGGGGTCCTTTCTTTTCTGGGCTATGAGCTTGACGATAGGGGCGTGCCACCTGGGATATTCTCTTTTCATTATCTGGAGGACTGTTGGAAGGTCTTCCTTTCTCATAAGTTTTTGTATTTTAAGACAGCCTTAGCCTGAATAGAAGCCCGAGGGCCAGAAGATGGAGCAGGATTGAATACAGCACAAGAATCTGTAAGGAAAACTCGTATAGCATACCCATCAGTGCACCACCGAGAAAGGCGGAAAGGCCGTAGAAAAAGTGGAAAAGACCGTAAGCCCTTCCCCTTGCACCTTCAGAAGAGAGCTCTGCAACTGCAGACCTCATTATGGACTCCTGAACGCCGAGGCTTATGCCCCACAAAATTACAGCAATCACAGGCTGGCCTGTAAGGAAGATGAAAATGGGAGAGAAAATTCCCACAGATAGCCCCAGAAGTAGAGAAGTAAAGCCAATCCTGTCGTAGAGAAAACCAAAGAAAAGGGCAGAGAGGGCATCAACTCCCATGGCTAAGGCAAAGAGAAGGGCAACCTCCCAGCCGTTAAAATTTAACCTCTGAGAGAGGTGAAAGCCAATAAGTGGAAACTGTAAAAAGCTCATAGATACAAGACACGAAGCAAGCATGTAAAGGTAAAAATTCTTACTCAGAGAGCCCTTCTGCCACGAGGTCCCTTTGAATTCAGCTCTATCAACCTGTGACCTTCTGGCTATGAGGAGCAAAAGCATGGCAAGCGTTGCCGGCAAGAAGAGAAGGACAAAGGCGCTTCTGTAGCTAAGCCCAAGGAAGAGGACAAGTGCAACACAGACAGGACCCAGAACCGCACCCAGCTGGTCGAGAAACTCATGAAGCCCAAAGCCCCTGCCATGACCCACCACCTGAGTTGCCCTTGAGAGCAGGGCATCCCTTGATGGGGTCCTCAGACCCTTGCCAGCCCTTTCAAGAAAGAGAAGAAGGCTTGCGCTCTGCCAGCTCAACGCAAATCCAAGAAGCGGAACTGCAAAAAGATTCAGAGCGTAGCCCACAAGGGTAAAAGCCCAGTAACTTTTCAGCCTGTCGGAGACAAGACCAGAAAGGAGTCTCACCCAGTATCCCAGTAGCTCAGCAAGTCCAGATACAAGGCTTACCCAGAGGGCGGAGGCACCAAGAAAGGCAAGATACGGACCGATGATGCCTCTTGCCCCCTCGTAGGTAAAGTCGGAAAGAAGGCTCACAAGACCCATGAGAAATATGAACCTGTAAGCCTTCCCCTTATCCCACATCTATGTGCTCTACCTCACACAGAATTCTGACCTCGGGGAGAAAGGAGGCTATGTTTTCCAGAACCTCTAAAAGCCCCCTGTATGTGTCCGGAGTAGCAATAAGATAGACCTCATCGGATGACTTTTCCTTTGTCCGCACTATGGCATACCTGCCAGAGCCATCTACAAGGGATGTAAAAAGCCCTATCTTCTCCTTAGGAACCCTTACCAGAAGCACCCTTGCTTTTACCTCTCTGCTCATGGCTGATTATCTTGGCACCGAACATGTCCTTCACCTTTTCCACAAAGGGTGGAAGACCAGATTCTTCCTGAGCCTTTTCCACCACAAAGTCAATCCTTGGGTTTATTGACCTTATCCTTTGCATGTCCTGCTCGGTAAGGTCCTTCTCCCTTATGTAAAAAACAAGCCTGTCCTCCTTGAACTCATACCTTGACCTTCTGAGCACCTCCATCACAAGGGTATCCAGCTTGCCCTCAAGGGACTTGAGAGGGTCTTCCTGTCTTTCGCTCTGCTCCTGCACTACTGCAGAAGAGCTCTGTGGGCTCTGCAGATACTTCAGAAGCTCTCCCACAGGCATTATGTCCCTTACTATCTGAGTTTTTATGACCGCAAGCTCACAGGCTCTCAGGAAGTCTCTGCTTCTTGCATCAAGCCTTGCAGTGTTTAGCACCTTTTCCACATATAGAAGGGCATTCAGCGGTATGTTCCCCATGCTCCTGTGGAAGTCCTCCACCGCCATAACCTTCTCTGGCTCTTTCAGGCTTTTGTAGAGTATAAGACCTCTGAGCTCCTCCTCAAGAAAATCCCAGAACCTGGGCAGGTTAAAGCCCCTGTGGCTCAGGTCATTGAGAAAGGCAAGGGCGGAATCCACCTCCGAGCTCAGGAGCATTCTCAGAAAATCCCTCACCCTCTCCTGAGATACTATACCAAGAAACTCCTCAAGGACCTCAGAATTTACCCTGCCCTCACCGTAGGTGCTTAGCTGGTCAAGCAGGGAAAGTGCATCTCTCATACCACCGTCGCTTATCTTTGCTATGGTTATCAGAGCCTTTTCCTCACACTGGATATCTTCTCTCTCGCATATACTCTTCAGATACTCTGATATCTCTTCCTCTCTGAGCTTTGAGAATATAAGCCTTTGACACCTTGAGAGGATGGTGGGCATTATCTTCTCATACTCTGTGGTGCACAGCACAAAGATGGTTCTTGGTGGTGGCTCTTCAAGGGTTTTCAGAAGGGCGTTGAAGGCCTCTCTGGTGAGCATGTGGGCTTCATCAAGTATGTAGACCTTGTATTTGCCCCTTATGGGTGCGTATGATACTGCATCCCTTATGGCCCTTATGTCATCTATTCCTCTACTGGAGGCGGCATCTATCTCTATGAGGTCTGGAAAACTTCCTCTGTCTATTGCAAGGCAGTTTTCACATCTTCCACAGGGTTCACCCTCTTCTGGCTGAAGACAGTTTATTGCCCTTGTAAGTATTCTTGCAAGGGTAGTCTTCCCCGTTCCCCTTGGACCTGCAAAGAGATAGGCGTGGGAAAGCTTGCCCAGCCTTACCGCATTCCTGAGAACACGCACTGCCACATCCTGACCTACCACCTCGGAGAAGCGTCTGGGTCTGTATTTTCTTGCAAAAGGGACATACATGCTGTTAAATAGTATAATCCTTCTTGCAAAACTTTCAGCCTTCCCTATCTTTATTCTATAAGAGAGGTGTGAAGCATGTTTGAGAAATTTACGGAAAAGGCAAGACAGATTATCCTCCAGGCAAGGGAGGAAGCTATAGAGCTTGGCCATACATACCTTGGCAGCGAGCACATACTGCTGTCGCTCATAAGGGAAGAGGACCTTCCCTCCCTTGTGCTTACCCGCTTTGGACTGACCCAGGAAAAGGTGCGCAAGGCCATAATGGGTCAGATAACGCGCGGGAGCCATTCAGGCGAGATACTCTTTGCACCAGACGCCAAGAGAGTCCTTGAGTTTGCAGTAGAAGAAGCCCGCATACTCCACCATCAGTTTGTGGGTCCAGAGCACCTTCTCATTGGCATAGTCAGGGAAAAGACAGGGCTTGGAGGAAGGATACTCAGAGGCTTCGGGCTGGATGAATACTCTGTCCGAAGGGAGGTTCTTCAGATACTGGGAGAACTGCCCCCTCAGGAGACCACCAAGTATGCACCCACACCAAACCTTGACAGGTTTTCAAGAGACCTTACCCAGATGGCAAGGGAAGGCAAGCTTGACCCTGTCATAGGAAGGGAAAAGGAGATAGAAAGGGTTATACAGATACTGGTTAGAAGGAGAAAAAACAACCCTGTTCTTCTTGGAGACCCTGGCGTTGGAAAGACTGCCATTGTGGAGGGCCTTGCCCAGAGAATAGCTTACAAGCAGGTGCCAGACCCGCTTCTCAACAAAAGAGTTGTTGCCCTTGACCTTGCAGCCCTCGTGGCTGGAACGAAGTATAGGGGTCAGTTTGAGGAGAGGCTCAAGAACATACTCAAGGAGCTGGAAAAGGCGCCCAACGTGATACTCTTCATTGATGAGATACACACTCTCGTGGGAGCTGGCTCTGCAGAGGGCTCAATAGATGCCAGCAACATGCTAAAGCCAGCCCTTGCAAGAGGTGAAATACAGGTTATAGGTGCTACTACCCTTGACGAATACAGGAAATACATAGAAAAGGATGGCGCTCTGGAAAGAAGGTTCCAGCCTATCATAGTGGACCAGCCCTCTCAGGAAGATACCATAAGGATACTTTACGGTCTTAAATCCAAGTTTGAGGAGTTTCACAATGTGGAATACAAGCCTGAAGCCATAGAAAAGGCTGTGACACTCTCTGAGAGATACATAACAGAGAGAAACCTGCCAGACAAGGCAATAGACGTGATAGATGAGGCAGGTTCTCTTGTAAAGCTCAGAGCATACCAGTTGCCGCCTGATTTAAGGGACATAGAGGAGAAGATAAAGGAGATTGAGGAGAAGAAGGAGGAGGCAGCAAGCGAGCAGGATTACGAAAAGGCTGCAAGGCTCAGAGACGAAGAGCTCAGGCTAAGAGCAAAACTTGAAAGCCTCAAAGCCAAGTGGAAACAGGAAATGGCTGCCAACAGGCCTAAGGTAACAGAGGAGGATGTGGCAGAGGTGGTGGCAAGGTGGACGGGTATACCAGTAAAGAGGATACATGAGAACGATATGGAAAAGCTACTGCATATAGAGGAAGAGCTTCACAAGAGGGTGATAGGGCAAGATGATGCCATAAAGGCTGTAGCAAGAGCCATAAGAAGGTCAAGGGTTGGACTCAAGGGCAGACACAGGCCCATAGGTGTATTCCTCTTCCTTGGACCCACGGGAGTGGGAAAGACTGAAACTGCCAAGGCTCTTGCAGAGTATCTCTTTGGTTCTGAAGAGGCCCTTGTCAGGTTTGATATGTCCGAATACATGGAAAAGCATACAGTCTCAAGGCTGGTGGGTGCACCCCCGGGATATGTGGGCTACGAAGAGGGCGGACAGCTCACGGAGAAGGTAAGAAGAAGGCCCTACTCGGTGCTTCTTTTTGATGAAATAGAAAAGGCTCATCCCGACGTTTTCAACATATTCCTCCAGATATTTGACGACGGAAGGCTTACCGATGCCATGGGAAGAACGGTGGATTTTGCCAACACCATAATCATAATGACCTCCAACCTGGGTGCAAGGCTTATTGCCCACGGCTCTCAGATGGGCTTTGAGAAGAAGTTTGGCATGATAGACTACGAGCAGATGAAAAAGAATGTGCTTGACCAGGTAAAGAAGAGCTTCAGCCCCGAGTTTCTCAACAGGCTCGATGAAGTCATAGTATACAGACCGCTCGAGAAGGAGGATGTGGTAAAGATACTTGAGCTTCAGCTTGAACAGGTAAACAGAAGCCTTCATGAGTGGAATGTAAAGGTAAGGCTACACAAGAGTTTTGTAGACTGGATAATAGACAGGGAATACAAGCCAGAATACGGTGCAAGAAGTCTGAAAAGAGCACTTCAGCACCATGTGGAAGACCTTCTGGCGGAGGAGCTACTGAAGGGAACTCTCGCAGATGTGGAGCTCGTGGAGATAAGGGTCAAGGAAGATAAGCCCTACATAAAGCCGGTGAAGAAGAAGGAGAAGCTGGAGGCGATTTTTAACCAGTGAGGAGCTCAGCCGGGTTTTCCAGGGTAAAGACCCTGGATAGCCCCCCTCTTCCGCTTACACCTATTACCCTGTCTGCAAAGCTGGCGAGTACCTCTCTCAGTGTAACCACAATAAACTGAGCACCTTTTGACCTCTCCTTCAAGAGCTCTCCCACCCTTCTTGCGTTGGCCTCATCAAGGTGTGCATCCACCTCATCAAAGTAGTAAAAGGGTGATGGTCTGTAATCCTGTATGGCGAATATGAGGGACAGGGCAGCAAGGGTTTTTTCTCCACCTGATATAGCCTCCAGGTATTGCACCTCCTTGCCTCTGGGCTTTACCACCAGGCTTACACCCCCGGAAAGCGGGTCATCTTCCCTTTCAAGCACCATGTATGCCTTACCACCGGGTGAGAGCTCTGAGAAAATTCTTCTGAGATTTCTGTCAACCGCCTGAAAGGTCTCCATAAAAGCTCTGAGCTTCTTTGTCTCTACTTCCTGTATGAGCTCCTTTATGGACTCCTTTTCTTCCTTTAACCTTCTGTATCGCTCCTGATAATCTGAGTGCCTTTCCTCATATTCCCTGTATTCTTCCTCAGCCTTGAAGTTTACGCTACCAAGGGAAGATAGCTCCTTTATCACCTTTGAAAGCTCCTCTCTGAGCCTTCCGGAGCCCTCTTTTATCTCCACCACCTCCCCCTCATAGCCAAGCTCTCTTAGCCTGCTGAGGCTCTCCTTGTATCTCTCTTCAAGCTTTGCCCTCTCAAGCCAGAGCCTGTGAAGTTCCTCTTTGAGAGATTCTTCCTGAAACCTGAGCCTTCCAAGCTCTGACTGAAGGCTTCTGTGCTCCTCCTCAAGCCTGTCTTTTTTCCTGTATAGCTCATAGGCCTGCATATTCACATGCTTTAGCTCTTCCTCCAGCTGTTGCCTTTCTTTGCGGAGTTCCTCCAGTTCAAGACCTAACTTCTCAATCTCATCCTGAGCGCTTTCAACAAAGGCAAGCTTTCTCCCAATCTCCTTCTGAAGGCTCTCCTTCTCTATCTGAAGCTCTCTCAGCTTTAACTGATGGGAGTGTATGGATTCTCTGAGCTTCTCCATCTTCTGCTTCTCTTTTTCGTATTCGCGCCTCAGGTCCTCCACGCCGGACTCTCTGTAATGAAGAAGCACTGACTGCCTCTTTATGCTGAGGTTTTCCAGCTTTTCCTCAAGGTAGGATATATCTTCCTTCAGGGATAAGGTTTTTTTCTTTGTTTCCTCCTTTTCTCCTTCAAGTATATGCACATACTCTTCAGCCTTCTGCAACTTCTCCTGTATGTCTTTTAGCCTTTCGTATCCAGACCTGTCTGTCTCTTCCACCTCCTCCAGCCTTCTGCGAAGTATGGCTATGACACTTTCCTTTTCAAGCAGTTCATCTCTGAGCATTTTCAGGAGCTTTTCTTCCTTAGCTTCCTCTTCCCTTAGCTTTTCTTCAAGCTGGAGAAGCCTGTTGAGCTCTTCAAGATAAAAACCTCTTCCCAGCTCACCCCTCTCCTCGCTGTGTCCACCACTGATAACACCGCTCTTTTCAAAAAGCTCCCCATCAAGGGTTACCATTCTGTAGGAGTTCCCCAGGCCCCTGGCAGTGTCAAAGCCGTCCACAAGGAGCGTGTCCCCAAAGATAAAGCGTATGGCTTTCTCGAACCTCTTCTCATACTCAAGGAGGTTCACTATAAAGTCTATCACACCCCTATGCCTTGGTGGATAGGGAGGAAGGTTTGTTTCCCTTATTCTGCTCAGTGGTATGAAGTTAAGCCTCCCCCATTTAAGTTCTTTGAGCCTCTGTATGCACCTCTTTGCCACATCTTCATCCTGCACCACTATGTAGGAGAGCCTTCCACCCCCAGCGACCTCAACCGCCCTGAGGTATTCAAGGTCTCTCACCTTTATGAGACCAGACGCTCTCCCATAAACACCCTCTATGCCTTCAAAGGGAAGCTCTTCGGGCGGCATGCTCTGAAGCCTGCCCTTCAGCATTGCAATTTCTTTGAGAACCTCCTCCTTTTCCTGCCTTATCTTTTTGAGCCTCTCTTCCAGCCTCTGGTATTCTTCCTTTTTTACCCTTATGGACCTTTCCTCCTCTTTCAGCATTTTCTGGTAGTTTTCCCTTTTCATGAGAGATTCCCCCATGTTTGCCTTTATCTTTCTCTCCTCTTCTCTGAGCCTTTCCATATCCTCCTTTACCCTTTCTTTTTTGAGCTCCAGTTCTCTGAGCTTGAGCTCCATTCTTGAAAGCTCTTTCCTTGCCTCCTCCAGCGATGTGCTGAGTTCCCTGAGCTTTTCCTCCGTCCTTTCCATCTCCTCAAGGGAAACCTTCAGGCTTTCCTCCCTTTCCTTTATGCTTTTCCAGAGCAGGTTTGCAGATTCTTCTGTGCCAAGAAGCTCCACTTCCTCCCCTTCAATCGCTCTGAGCAGATTTTCCTCTTCCCTTAGAAGTATCTCTTTTTGCCTCTCAAGTGAAGCTATTTGCTCCTGTGTGGAGAAAATATCCTTCCGGAGGTTATCAATCCTTCTTTCATGCTTTTCTAGGCTCTGACCCATGTTCTCTATAGACTGAGAGAGCCTTCCTACCTTCTCCCTGAAAGGAAAGAGGTTCTCACTCACATCTTTTAGCTCCTTCTCCACATGCAGGAGCCTCTCCTCGTATGCTTTTATCCGCTCTCTCAGCCTCTGGAGTTCCTCCTCTTTTGAGGATATTTTTTCGGATACCTCATTCACCGACTTTTTCAGCTCATAAGCAGTTTTGAGGGTGAGCCGTATGTCAATGCTCCTTCTCTTTTCCTCCAGCTCCCTGTAGAGGTTAAGCCTTTTGAGCTCCTCTCTTAGCTTTTCCATTTGCACTTCCATTTCATCCATAAGAAGCCTTAGCTCTCTGAGCTTCAGCTCCACCTCTCCCAGGTCTGCAAGCGCTCTCTGCTTTTTCTCCTCATACTCCTCAATCCCTGCAATCTCTTCAAGAAGCTTCCTCCTCTCCACTGGCGTCATCTTTAAGAACCTGACTATATCCCCCTGAAGCACCACATTGTAGGCATTCTCGTATATGCCTGCCTTAGAGAGGAAATCCATAAGGTCCTTCTCTCTGACAACCGCCCCGTTTATCCGGAAAACCGTCCTTCCATCCTGATAGACCTTTCTTGATATGACTATGTCCTCATCCTGAAGGGGGAAGAGTCCGTGGTTTTTGAAGTGAACCTCCACATAGGCGTATTCTGCCCTGTCAGAGTCTTTTGAGTATATGAGATAGGAGAGATTCCTTGCCCTCAGGGTCTTTGCAGTGGCTATACCAAGGGCAAAGGATATGGCATCGCCTATGTTGGACTTGCCTGCACCATTAGGACCCACAACGCCTATGAAGCCCTGTCCCAGTGGTATTTCTACCCTCTCCTTTCCGTAAGATTTGAACCCCTCTAAGGTTATTTTTTCTATCCAGGCTTTCACAGAGTAATAGTATAATTTAAACAGTTATGTTAGGAAAAGTTAAAAACACAGCAAGGGTCTCAGAGCAAAGTAAAAGGGAAGAATGGCTTCTGAAATTCTGATAGCTCTGTATTGCGGTTCTCTCTTTGCTTTAGTCTTCTTAGTTGCGCCAGTGCTTCTGAGAGCTGAGAGGAATAAGGACTTTGCAGGAAGTCTTTATGGGAGATTGCTCTGGAGGTTTTACAAACTTGCTTTTTTACTGCTTTTGTTGTATCTTATCTTAGGTGATGCAAAGGTCTACGCTCTACTTCTCATGCTGGGTCTTGGGCTAAACGTGGGCATCTCATACTGGCTAAAAAACTACAAGAGAAAGCTGGGGGACATAGACCTTCTTGATTACAACGAGCCAAGAAGGGTCCTCTTCAGAAGGGTTTCCATGCTTTCAACTGTGATTCTTTTTATGAATTTCCTGCTTTCTCTCTATGTGCTTATAAAACAACTTAAAGGAGGTGGTCTTGCAGGAATATAGGGTAAACAGGCAGATAAGGGCAAAGGAGGTAAGGCTCATAGATGAAAATGGAAAGCAGTTAGGCATAATTCCAATTCAGGAAGCTCTGAGGATAGCCAGTGAAAAAGGACTTGACCTGGTTGAAGTGGCCCCTCAGGCAAACCCCCCTGTGTGTAAGATACTTGACTACGGGAAGTTTCTCTACGAGCTCAAGAAGAAGGAAAAGGAAGCGAAGAAAAAGCAGAGGGAACACGCCATTGAAGTCAAAGACATGATGCTATCTGTGAGGATTGACGAGCATGACCTGAAGGTAAAGCTCAAGCACATGAGGGAATTTCTTATGGATGGAGACAAGGTGAGGGTAAGGATAAGGTTCAGGGGCAGGGAACATCTTCATCCAGAGCTGGGCGACAAGCTGGCAAACAGAATAGTGGAAGAGCTTTCAGACGTTGGGCAGCTTGAATCCTCTATAAAGAAGGAGGGAAATTTTTTAATCTTTTCACTTCTGCCTAAAAAGAGATAAATTTTTTATTCATGCTCAGTCTCAGAGTGGCGGACATAATTGAAAGTGAAGAACCAGTGTGTCCTTCTGAATGCACGTTGAAAACTGCCTTTGAAAAAATGAGGGAGGGAGGAAAGGGCTATGTGCTTCTCATGAAAAAAGAAGTTCCCATAGGGATAATAACAGAAAGGGACCTTCTAAGGTTAATCACAGAGAGTGTATCCCTTGAAGAAAATGCTCTCAAATTCGCTTCAAAGAGCCTGATTTCGGTAAGAGAATACAGAGACATTTATTACGCCCTCAGTCTTATGGTAGAGAACGGCATAAGAAGGCTTGTGGTTGTAGACAGCGAAGGCAGGTTTATGGGAACTGTTACAATGGAGAAGGTGCTGAGCCATCTGGAGGAGGACTTTTTCAAAAGAAGAATGAAGGTCAGAGACCTTCTTCTGGATAAGGAGCTGGTATGGGTTGGAGAAAATACAAATCTCCTTGAGTGCCTCAAGCTTATGAAGGAAAAGAACATAGGAGCTCTACCCGTGCTGATAGGCGGTATGCCGGCAGGTGTAATAACCGAGAGGGACATTGTAAAGCTGTTTGACCGTATAGACCTTTCTGCCCCCGTAAGGTTATACATGAGTAAACCTGTGATAACTATAGACGAGGACGCTCCGGCAGAGCTTGCCCTCAAGATAATGGAGGAGAAAAACATAAGAAGGCTTGTGGTGGTGGATAGTAAGGGTTACGCCGTAGGAGTAATAAGCAACAGGGATATAGCGAGGAATGCCTACGAAGGATACTGGAAGTTTCTTGAGACAAAGCTCAGACACGCAAAGGATGTTTTAAATCTTCTTCCCGAGCCTACCTTTGAAGTTCTTGACATCTTTTCAAACCAGGTAATAGTCTGGATGAACGCAAAGGCTGTGGAACTTTTTGGTAATCTAATAGACCATGATATTACGGAAGTTGTCCCAGATAAGGATTGGTCTTATGTGTATTCAAGATTATTGAGAGAGAGAAAAGCCGAAAAATACAGGTTTGCATTGAAGGACAAGACCTATGAAATCTCTGCCAGCTATCTTTTTGTAGAGTCCCAGAAGATTAGAGGAAGGATAAAACTGATGCTCAGAGACATAACTCAGGAAACACTGTCCCACAAAACCATAGCAAGAGAGCTTGACAACTACAGGAGGATTATGAATTCTACAGAAGATATGATTATCGTATACGAAGCGGATAGCGGGACCATAAAGCTAGCAAACAGGGCAACTGTAAGAAAGCTTGGATACACGGAAGAGGAGCTTACACAGATGACCATATTCCAGATAGTGGATGCAGACCCAGAGTTTATAATCCAGAACATACAAAAAATTGTGAGAAGAGATGAAGTTGTAAGGGGCAGGAGGTATTATAAAGATATGTATGGAAACAGACTGCCTGTGGAAATAACCGCAACAAAGGTTCACATGAACAGCACACCTTACATACTCATAGTTGCAAGAGATATAACAGACAGGCTGAAACTTGAGGAGGAAATTGAGAGAAAGACAAGGGAACTTGAAAGCATTCATGATTTTATCCTTAACCTAAACAGATGTGGCTCAGAAGGCGAAGCCTACAATCTTCTTGCACACATGCTTGTAAAAATTTCAGGAGTGGACACGTTTGCTGTATATAGGATTAATCCCTCACTGAACAGGGTAGTTGACAGAATTATCTATGGAAACAGAGAATACACAGAGTGTCTTGAGGAAGGTCAGGACCCTTCCCTGTGTAAGGTCTTTCAGAGCACTCAGCCCTTCCTTGTAAGGGACAGAGAAGCGTATTCATGTCCTTCTTTCAAGTCCATTTATGGTTCTTATATGTGTATGTCTGTGGTATCTGGAGGAAGGACAATAGCTCTTTTAAGTATGATATCTCGGAAGGAAAACTTTTTTGATAAGGAAAAGGTAGAGTTTATAGAAAACCTCGTTAATACCTTTACACCCTTCCTATCAAACCTGAGACTAATAGAAATAAACAGGGAACTCTCCATAAGAGACCCTCTTACCAATCTCTATAACAGGAGGTTTGTAACAGAGTTTCTACAAAAAGAACTGGAAAAGGCAAAAAGAAACAGGAGTTCCTTAGCTATACTTCTAATAGACCTTGACCACTTTAAAAAAATAAATGACACATATGGGCATCAGACGGGAGACTTATGTCTCAAGACCTTTTCTGAGGTGCTGACGAGGAGTATAAGAAGTATGGACATAGCAGGCAGGTGGGGGGGTGAGGAGTTTATAGTTATCCTTCCCGACGCATCAAGGGCCGACGCAGTCGCAGTGGCAAACAGGATAAGAGAAGCCATAAAAAGAAGCGTGGTCTACGCCGAAGGATTAAAGCCTGTAAGCATCAGTGCCAGCTTTGGAGTGGCTACATTTCCCGACAATGGTGAAGATGTGGACGAGCTCATAAAGGTTGCGGACGGCAAGTTATACATGGCAAAGATGGAGGGCAGGGACAGAGTAATTCCATGAAAAAGGTAAAAAACCTCTTCGTATGCCAGGAGTGTGGATATTCAAGCTCAAGATGGCTCGGGAAGTGTCCTGGTTGCGGTGCCTGGAATTCAATGGTGGAAGAGGTGGAAGTAAAGGGCCTTGCCAGAGTTCTAGAAAAAAAGCATCATCCAAAACCCCTCTTCCGCTGGGAAGGGGAGGAAAGCTTCAGACTCAGCACTGGTTTCTCGGGTCTTGACCAGGCACTGGGTGGTGGACTGGTAAAGGGACAGGTCATACTTCTTGCGGGTGAGCCAGGGATAGGCAAGTCCACGCTACTTCTACAGGTATGTGAAGAGTTTTCAAGAATCTACGGACCGGTTCTCTACATCTCCGGTGAGGAATCACCCTCACAGATTGCAGTAAGGGCAAAAAGGCTCGGGGTTGGCTCAGAGAGCCTCCTTGTCTTTCCGGAGACGAACCTTGAGACTATTATTGAAACCCTTGGGGAAGAAAAGCCTTCTCTTCTTGTAGTAGATTCGGTGCAGACACTTTACAGCTCAAACCTTGAATCTTCTCCGGGCTCTGTGGCACAGGTCAGGGAGTGTGCCTTCAGGCTATCAGAAGCCTGTAAGCTCCTCAACATTCCCCTTTTCCTCGTGGGTCAGGTGAACAAAGAGGGCGTGCTTGCTGGTCCAAAGGTGCTGGAGCACATAGTGGATACGGTGCTCTACTTTGAAGGAGAGAGGTTTAACTTCTACAGGGTGGTGAAGGTGGTAAAGAATCGTTTCGGCGCTTCAGGCACTGTGGCCGTATTCAAGATGTCTGGGTCGGGGCTTGAGGAGGTGCCAGAGCCTTCAGCCTTTTTCCTTCAGGAAAGGGCTGGATCCTCGGGGAGCGTTATATTCCCGCATACGGAGGGTAGCAAGCCCGTGCTTCTGGAGGTTCAGGCTCTCACCATACAGGCGCTATATACCACTCCCCAGAGAAGAACCCAGGGATTTGACCCTAACAGGCTATCTCTCATACTTGCAGTGCTTGAAAAGGAAGCAAAGGTGTTTACAAGAGACAGGGATGTGTTCGTGAACATAGTGGGTGGTGTGAGGGTGGAAGAGCCAGCGGTAGACCTGGCGGTTGCCCTTGCAGTGGTAAGCTCAGTAAAGGAAAAACCTGTGGGTGATGTGCTCGTTTTTGGAGAGCTGGGTCTCTCTGGAGAGGTCAGGTCAATCCATTTTGCACAGGAAAGACTCAGGGAAGGGCTCAGATTCGGTTTTAAAAAGGCCATAATTCCAGCGGGCTGCAGTATAGAAGTGGAGGGTATGGAAGTGGCTGGTGTGAGGCATATAAAGGAGGCCCTTGAGTTTATAATTTAGACTGTGAAGGTGCTTCTTGTGGAGGATGACAGACTACTGGGGGAGTCTCTTAAAGAATACTTAGGGTCAGAAGGCTTTGTGGTGGACTGGATATACGACAGCAGGGAGTTTTTTGACCTTCTTCAGGTGTCTTCCTACGATGTTATAGTGCTTGACCTGATGATGCCCCATGTGAGCGGAGAGCAGCTTCTGAGAGGACTTAGAGAGAAGGGAGATAAAACCTCCGTGCTTATTCTGACAGCAAAGGGAAGGCTTGAGGACAAAGAAAGATGCTTTTCTCTGGGTGCGGATGATTATCTGACAAAACCCTTTGAACCCAGGGAGCTTCTACTCAGGCTCAGGGCTCTACACAGAAGGGTTGTAAGGGATGAAAGGCTGAAGCTGGGAGGGGTTGAAATAGACCTTCAAGCGGGCAGAGTATGGGTCGAGAGCAGAGAAATAAGACTTGGCAGAAAAGAGTGGCTTCTTCTTAAGCATCTGGTGGAAAACAGGGGAAGGTTTGTCTCCACAGAAGAGCTTCTCAACTATGTGTGGGGAGATGAGCCAGTTGGGGATGAGGTGGTCCGGGCTCACATAAAAAACCTCAGGAGGCTTCTGCCTGAGGGCTTTATAACCTCTCAGAAGGGAAGGGGATACAGGGTTGAAGGCTGAGAAGTTCTGGCTTTACTTTTCTCTTTCTCTGCTTCTTGTTGCCGGTTTAAGCCTGATAAATCTGGTGGTTTTTCTTGAACTCAAAAGGCTGGGTGAGGAGAGCCTTTACAGGATTGCCTACCAGCACTTTCTTAACTATCTTCAAAACCCACAGCACAGGGGCGACGAAGACTTTCTCATAAATCCGCCGGAAGGAAGCCAGCACAGAATTTACATCTTTGAGGACCCCACCAATCCCCTGAGGACCATAAGGGTTGGGGTCAGGGAGGAATTCCTCAAGGAGAGAACTGACAGCCTTGTAAAGAGGCTTCTTTTTTTGGAATTTTTCCTTGTTTTCACGCTAGTTTTTCTCTACCAGAGGGTGGTGGAGGGCTACCTTACAAGGCTCAGAGAAAAGGAAGAGTGGATTAAGGGGCTCTTGCTCTCTCTTGCACACAGGCTTGGAAATTTTCTGGCAACCCAGAGGGTTCTGCTCGCAATACTTAAAAAATCCCATCCAGAAGACCAGAACCTTAAAAGGTTAGAAAAGAGCCTGGAAAAGGTTCAGAGGGAGCTCAGCCTCTTTATAAACCCGGTGATGGAGGACAGAGTTGACAAAAGGCAACTCCTTAACTTAAAGGAGCTTGTAGAGGAAATCCTCAACTTTTTTGAAGAGGAAAAAGAAGGCAAAAGGCTAATCCTGAAAGTCAGAGACCTCTATGTGCGTATGAACAGAGAAGACCTTCAGGATGTGCTGTATAACCTTATAGGCAATGCCATAAAGCACTCAAGAGGGTTCGTGCACATAAAAACATGCAGCAGAAGGGACCTTCTTGTGGTAAGAAACGATATGAGCCCTGTTGAAAATCATGGTATGGGGCTTGGTGTTGAGCTCACACGCAGGATACTTGAAAAATACGGCTTTAGGCTGAAGATAAGCCTCAGGAAGCACTACACCGCCTTTATACAGTTCAAAAAGCGGGAGTAAATTCCACCCTGACTTGATTCCCAGAATCCATATCCTTGAGTGTGTAAAAGCCCCCAGACTTCTCTTCCTCACCAACTATCACAGCGTAGTTTGCTCCCAGCCTGTTGGCAAGTTCAAGCTGCTTTTTGAGGCCTCCCTTTCTGTAGGAGAACTCAACCCTTTTGCCTTCCCCCCTGAGAGCCTTCGCCACCTGAAGGGCATAATCAAGCACATTACCAAAGGGTATGACCAGATAGAGAGGGTCTTCTGAGGGGGAGTTTTTAACAAGCATGGAAAGCCTCTCCAGCCCAACAGCAAAGCCAATTGCCGGAGTGGGTGGACCACCAAACTCTTCCACAAGATAATCGTATCTGCCGCCCGCCACCACAGTAATACCGAGCTCCTCAGAAACAGCCTCAAAGACAGTCTTTGTGTAGTAATCAAGGCCTCTGACAAGGTTTGGATTCTCCCTGTAGGGAATGGAAAGGGAGTTGAGGTATTCTTTGAGGCTTGAGTAATGCTCTCTGCACTCATCACAGAGAAAGTCCACCATCTTGGGTGCATCTATCACCGCCTCTTTGCAGGTGGGCACCTTGCAGTCTAGAACCCTGAGGGGGTTCCTGTCCTTTCTGTCAAGGCATACCTCACAGAGATGGCCCTCTACACCATTGAGAAACTCCGTGAGTGCCTGCCTGTAGGCTGGTCTGCAGACCCTACAACCTATGGAGTTTATCTCTATCACAACCCTCACACCGAGCTCAGAGAGTATCTCATAAAGGAGCTGTATGAGCTCGGCATCCACCACAGGCTCCAGACTTCCAAAAACTTCAGCACCGAGCTGATGAAACTGCCTGTATCTCCCTGCCTGTGGACGCTCGTAGCGGAACATGGGCCCCTCGTAGAAGAGTTTTACGTAGGGTTTTAGTGCATATAGCTTGTTCTGGACAAAGGCTCTGACCGCACCAGCTGTGCCCTCTGGCCTGAGGGCAAGCCATCTTCCTTTCCTGTCCTGAAAGACAAACATCTCCTTCTGCACTATGTCCGTAACCTCACCTATGCTCCTCTGGAAAACTTCAAGGTATTCCACAACTGGAAGCACTATTTCCTCAAAGTTATACAGCCTCAACTTTTCTCTTATGAAGTCAGAAAGGTATCTGAACTTTTTAAGCTCCTCTCCATAAAGGTCATGGAAGCCTCTTACACCCTGAAACTCAGGCATAGAGATTAATTATAGTCCTCCAGGGTTGACACTCTACAGTTTTGGCTTAGAATATAAGTAAAGATTTACTATGAAAGAGCTTGTGCTTTTCCTTCACATAGTCCTTGCATCCCTGTGGGTGGGTGGGATGCTCTTCCTGGTTCTTGTTCTAGCTCCCTTTGTGAGAAAACTTCCCATAAGAGACCAGGCCTTTCAGGAGGTGGGCAGACGTTTCAGCCTGTATGGAACACTGGGTTCACTTTCCCTTCTTTTTCTTACAGGGCTCTTGAACATACATTACATACTGGGCTTTTCAGGCCTCCTTGACCTTTCAAACCCTTACACCAGGACTCTTATGCACAAGCTGATAGTCTTTTTTTTCATAGTTGTAGTCTCACTAGTTCATGACCTTTACTTTGGACCAAAGTCTGCAGGCTCCGCCTTTCATAGAGGTCTGGCGAGACTTCTTGGCTTTATAAACCTGCTCCTCAGTTTTTTGGTAGTCTACCTTGCAGTAAAACTCAGGTTTGGAGGTTAAAGATGGCAAAACTTTTGAAAGCAGAGGGTGTTTTTTCGGATTTCATGCCAGCAAAAAAGGCCCTTCATGTGGAGGAAGACTTAAGGTGCATTGCCTTTTATCTCAAGGCTGGTCAGAAGATAAACCTTCATACATCACCGCACAGAGTTATCACCCTCGTGCTTCAGGGTGAAGGAGACTTTTTTGTGGGGTCGGAAGAAAAGAGGGAAAGACTTGGAAAGGGAGAAGCTCTCCTCTACGAACCCAATGAGCCTCATGGTTTTCAGGCCGTGGAGGATATGGTGGTTGTGGCTATTGTGGTGTGATATATTTATACATGATGTATCGCATATTTGTCTGGGGTGTAAACTTCAAAACTGCCCCCGTGGAGCAGAGGGAGCTCCTCGCCTGTAGCAGGGAAGATGCCTATTATCTTTTGCCACCCCTCAAAACCATAAGGGGTATAAGGGAGATAATACTTCTCTCCACCTGTAACAGGGTAGAGGTTTACACTGTTGCTGAAGACTACGAGCCTATGAACAGGCTCGTGCTTGAACTTCTCCAGCTCAAAGGTGTGGACACAAGGCTGCGGAAAAATTCCTTCTTCCTTGAAGATGGTCTGGCGGTTGCGCATGTCTTTAAGGTTGCAAGCGGGCTTGAGTCCATGGTGGTTGGGGAAACTCAGATAGTCAGCCAGTTCAAAGAGGCATACAGAGTAGCCAGAGAGCTCCACTGCACTGGGAAGGTCCTGAACAGGCTATATGAAAAGGCTCTCAGAACTGCCAAGCGGGTCCGGACAGAGACGGGAATAAGCAGAAATGCAGTATCGGTAAGCTATGTGGCTGTGGAGCTAGCCAAGAGAATATTCGGAAGCCTTGCACGCACAAAGGTTCTCCTCGTTGGCGCCGGGGAAATGGCTGAGCTCTCTGCCAAGTATCTGAGGAAGCTGCAGGCGCATCTGTTTATAAGCAACAGAACCTACGAGAGGGCAGTAGAGCTGGCTAAGGAGCTTCAGGGGCATGTGTTGAGGTTTGAAGAGCTGTCCGAACACCTTCATGACTTTGACATAGTCATAGTCTCAACGGGCAGCAAAAAATTCGTCATAGACCATCAGATGGTAAAAAAGGCAATAAGAAGAAGGAACTACAAGCCAATCTTCTTCATAGACATATCCGTTCCTAGAAATGTGGACCCTGAAGTAAACGAGATTGATGAGGTATTTCTCTACAACATAGATGATCTGCAGGAGGTGGCGGAGAAAAATCTGAGGGAGAGGTTGAAGGAAAAGGAGAAAGGGGAGATAATCGTGTGGGATGAGGTGAGTAAGTTTATGAAGTGGCTGGAGTTTCTCAGGGTTGAGAAAGAGATAGTAAACATAAAAGAAGCATGGAAAGATGTGGAGGAAAGAGAGCCCAGGGTAAGAAGGCTGGTTCACCTTGCAGTGGAGGAGATAAGAAAGGACCCGTCCCTTGCAGAGAAGTTGGTTAAAATATTCTTGCAGGAGGTGGAATATGCAGACTCAGAGCGAAGGCTATCCCATGTCCATAACAGAGCTTATGGAGCTTGAGAGCGAATACTCCATAAAGGCATACGTGCTAATAAAGGCTGACCCGAGGGAGATTCCTTCCATAATGCTGGCTCTCTCAACCTTTGAAGGTGTAAAAACCGCAGATGTGGTAACAGGTCCCTACGATATCATAGTTTTTGCAGAACTCAAGAATCAGGATGAACTTGGCAGGCTTGTAATAAACAAGATACACTCTCTGGAAGGGGTGAAGGAAGCTCTTACCTGCGTGGTAGTGAGGATATGAACGATTTTCCCCTGGTAGTGGAGGAGGCGGAAAGAATTTTGGTCATATACTCTGAAGAACCGGCGGTTCATAAGGAGGAAGACGACGGGGTTGAAATCTTCTACTCCGGAAAGGGAGATGTGGTAAAGATAATAATAAAAAAAGATGAGAAGCACTACATCATATACTTCTGAATGTATAGTAATAGAAGGGGGTAAACCCCTGAAAGGGAAGGTGAGCATATCCGGCTCAAAGAACGCCTCCCTGCCCATACTTATGGCAAGCATACTTACAAGAGAACCCTGCACTTTGGAAAATGTGCCTGACCTTCTTGATACAAAAACAACCTTTGAGCTCCTAAGGCATCTGGGAGCCCTTGTGGAGTTTGAAGGGGAAAGGGTGGTGGTGGACCCAGAACCCATAAAAACCCACGAGGCACCCGATGAAGTGGTGAGGAGGATGAGAGCCTCTGTCCTCGTAATGGGTCCCCTGCTTGCAAGGTTCGGAAGGGCTCTTGTATCCATGCCAGGAGGGTGTTCCATAGGTGTAAGGTCCATAGACCAGCATTTAAAAGTATTTGAAAGGGCAGGGGCAAGCATAGAAGTAAAACATGGCTACATAGATATGAAGGTAAAGAAGATAAAGCCTGTAGAATACACCTTTGAGGTCATAACGGTGACTGGCACGGAGAATGCCCTCATGTTCCTGAGTGGCTGTGAAAAGAGGAGCGTTCTGAGAAACATAGCCCTGGAGCCAGAGGTTATGGACCTTGTGGAAGTGCTGAGAAAAATGGGGGTGGAGATACATATAGAGGACAGGACTGCCCTGATAAGGGGGAGCGAACATCTGAGAGGTTTTAGTCACAGGGTTATCCCCGACAGGATTGAGGCAGGAACTTTTATGGTGGCCGGTTTTCTGACAGGTGGAGATGTTCTGCTTGAGGACGTAAGAGTGGAACACCTGGGTAGCCTGATAGAGAAACTAAGGGAGGCGGGTGCCGAGCTTGAACTGCTGAGTCTTAATAGCCTCAGGGTCAGGGGTGGTAAGGCTATTCAGCCTCTCAGCATATCCACCGCAGAGTACCCTGGCTTTCCCACAGACATGCAGGCCCAGTTTATGGTGCTCTGCTGCCTTGCAGATGGTGTATCGGAGATAAGGGAGAACATATTTGAAAACCGTTTCCAGCACGTGGCAGAGCTTCAGAGGATGGGCGCAGATATTCATGTGAGGGACAGAACCGCCATAGTCAGAGGTGTGAAGAAGCTTTACGGTGCTGAGGTTTACTCTACAGACCTCAGGGCTTCTGCCAGCCTTGTGCTTGCAGGGCTAGTGGCTGAGGGAACAACCCTCGTGAGGGACATATACCACCTTGATAGAGGTTATGAGAAGCTTGAAAAAAAACTAAAAGCCCTGGGGGCCCTCATAGAGAGGGGACCCCATCACAAAGATTAAGCTATCTCAATCTTCTTTTCCTTTGCACCCTCAGCCTTGGGTATCCTTATCTCAAGAACGCCGTCCTTGAACTCAGCTTTGGCGGACTCCACCTTCACATCGGCTGGCAGTGGTAGAACCCTCTCAAATTTTCCGTAGACCCTTTCAACCCTGTGGTAGGTTTCCGTCTTTTCTTCCTTTTCTTCCCTCTTCTCACCTCTTATGTGCAGGGCGTTGTCCCTTATGGACACTTCCACGTTCTCCTTCTTCACTCCAGGTAGTTCAGCCTTTACCACAAGCTCCTGGTCTGTCTCATACACATCCACTACGGGTGCAAAGACCCTTTCGCCCTCTTCCCTGGGCATGAGCTCCTCAAGGAGCCTGTCAAACTCCCTTCTTATGCGTTCAATCTCTGCAAAAGGGCTCCAGAGCATAAGTCCTCTTCTCATGGCAACCACCTCCTTTAAGGTTTTTCTGTAAATTTATTTTAGTCCTTTATTGTAAAATGTCAAGGGCTTCATTCCCTCCATCTTCTATAAAGACCATGTTCAATCCTGAGAGCGTCCAGCACCTTTCCCACCACAAAGTCCACAAGCTCCTGAAGGCTCTGCGGTCTGTGATAAAAGCCGGGGCTTGCGGGCATAATCAGAGCACCAGCCTTTGCGACTTGGAGCATATTTTTCAGATGAATGAGAGAATAGGGGGCCTCTCGCACAAGGAGCACTAAGGGGACCCTTTCCTTGAGGGCAACTTCGCAAACCCTGTGGACAAGGTTCTGATTGGTGCCAGAGGCTATATGGGCAAGGGTGCTCATGGAACAGGGTGCCACCACAACCCCTCTGTAGTGGACGAGCCTTGAGCCGCTGGCTACCGGGCTTGCAATGTCTCTGTCTGGAATAAGCCTCACATGGGGAAATTCCTCAAGTATCTTACCTTTAGTTAAGTCAAGCTCTTGCTTGAGAACAACCCAGCCAGAAGAGGAGACAATAAGGTCTATCTCAAAGTTCATTGAGGTAAACACCTGAAGAAGTCTGTATCCATATATGGCACCGCTGGCGCCCGTTATACAGAGAACAAGTTTTTCGGGCATGTGGAAAATTGTATAGCCTTTGCGTGTAAAATAGTCCTGATGCAGAGCCTTCTTATTGCCAACAGGGGTGAGATAGCGGTCCGGGTGATAAGGACCTGCAGGGAAATGGGCATAAGGACCGTGGCGGTGTATTCTGAAGCAGATGCCAACAGCATGCATGCGAAGCTTGCAGACAGAAGCATATGCATAGGACCGGCAGAGCCTTCTAAGAGCTACCTTGATATACCCAGAATAATATCCGCCCTTGAGGTGTCTGGTGCAGAGGCGGTCCATCCAGGTTATGGCTTTCTCTCCGAGAACCCGAAGTTTGCGGAGATAGTGAGAGCCAGCGGTAAGGTTTTTGTGGGACCCTCTGCAGAGACCCTTGAGCTTATAGGGGACAAGGTCAGGGCAAAGGAGGTGGCAAAAAGGGTTGGGCTCCCCCTTGTCCCTGGCAGTGATGGTCCGGTGGACTTTCAGAAGGCTCTTGAGGTTGCCAGCAGGGTGGGATATCCAGTGGTGATAAAGGCGGCAGCCGGTGGAGGGGGTAGGGGGATAAGGGTTGTCAGCAATGATAGAGAACTGAGAGAGAAGCTACCTCTTGCCATGCAGGAGGCGGAGGTGGCCTTCGGCGATGGAAGGGTTTACATTGAAAAATACCTTATAAACCCAAAACATATAGAAATACAGGTTCTCGTTGACAGATACGGCAACGTGCTCACCCTTGGGGAGAGGGAGTGTTCGGTTCAGAGAAGACATCAGAAGCTAATAGAGGAGGCTCCAAGCTACCATCTTACAGAGGAAAAGAGGAAAGAGATGGAGGCTCTTGTGGCAGACTTCTGCAGGGAGATAGGCTACGAAGGGGCGGGCACGGTAGAGTTTCTTATGGACCAGGAGGGCAACTTTTACTTCATGGAGATGAACGGTCGTATTCAGGTGGAACACCCAGTTACCGAGATGGTCTACGGAATAGACCTTGTGGAGTGGCAACTCAGGATAGCGAGAGGTGAGAGGCTAAACATAAAAAAGCCTGAAAGAAAAGGCTATGCCATAGAATGTCGGATAAACGCCGAAGACCCAAACACCTTTCTTCCTTCACCGGGCAAGGTGGAAGAGCTCTATCTTCCAGGAGGCTTTGGGGTTAGAGTTGATACTCACATATACTGTGGCTATTCTGTCCCGCCCTTCTATGATTCCCTTCTAGGCAAGCTCGTATGCTGGGGACAGACAAGGGAAGAAGCCACAAACAGGGCGCTGAGAGCCCTTGAAGAGTTCAGGATAAGTGGCACAGGACTTAAGACCAACATAGACTTTCACAAGAGGGTGCTTTCCAGCAGAGAGTTCCAGCAGGGGAGGCACCACATAAGGTTTGTAGAAGAGCTCATGATATGAGAGAAAGGCTAAAAAAGTTCCTGAGCAGGCTCTACCATCAGAAAAGGGTTCCCGCCTCCATCCTCTTCTACGGCAAAGAAGGTGTGGGCAAGAGGGATATTGCCTTTGAGTTTGCCACTTCGCTCCTCTGCCTTAAGGAGAGCTATCCACCCTGTGGAAACTGTCAGTCCTGTGTCCACATGCAGGATTTCAGACATAGAAAGGAAGAGGAGCTAATCTTTTATGGGGAGGATAGAAAAGGCAAGAGGGTCTATCTCTACCTTCAGGGAGACCATCCAGACTTTGTATACCTTAAACCTGAGAAGGCGGAGATAAAGATTGACCAGATAAGGGGAGTTAAAGATTTTGTATACCTGAAACCCGCCCTCTCTAAGAGAAAAGTTGTATTCGTAGAGCCCGCAGAGAGCATGAACCCACAGGCACAGAACGCTCTACTGAAGGTCCTTGAGGAGCCGCCAGAGGATACCCACTTTCTTCTTGTTACCAGCAGGCTTCAGAAGCTACTACCTACCGTAAGGTCAAGGAGCTTTCTTTTGGAGGTTCCACCACTGAGCGAGGAGGAACTAAGGGAAATCACGGGAATACAGGACCCTCTGATACTCGAACTTTCCGAGGGAAGTCTTACCATGGCTCTTAAGCTCAAAGAAGATAAGGAGCTGCTCACCACTGCAGAAACCATACTGGAAGGAGACCTGCTCTCCCTATACAAAAAGGCTCTTGAGGTGGAAAAGTGGGATTACGACAGACAGTCAATGCTTTTGAAGTTGCTCCTGAACATGCTTCACATGAAGTATAAACAGACCAGAGATGAGGCTTTTGAGCAGGCTCTTGACAAAGCCTCTGCAGGGTTAGAATATTTAAGCAAGGGTATAAGGCTCAGCCTTTTACTCTTTCAGCTCAGAGGAGGTGTAAAGAATGTCTTACATAAAGGCAAAATTTCAGGACACCAACAAGGTGCTTCAGGTTGAAGGCGTATGGGAGAGCGACGTTTCCAGAGGTGAACTTCTTGTAGTGCAATCGGAGAAGGGGGAAGAGGTGGTAAAGGTGCTTGGCACATCAAGAGAGCCTTCATCCTTGAAAGCCATATTCCTCAGGAAGGCTAAAGAGGAAGACATAAGAAGAATGGAAGAAAACGAGGAAAAGGCAAGGGAAGCCATGGAGGTATGCAGGAAGAAGATAGCCGAACATGGGCTTGACATGAAGCTCATAAAAACCTACATACCACTGGATAAGGGCAGGATATTCTTCTACTACACTTCCGAGCACAGGGTAGATTTCAGGAATCTGGTGAGGGACCTTGCAAAGGTCTTCAAAAAGAGGATAGAGATGAGACAGGTGGGCGTAAGGGATGCAGTGCAGATTCTTGGATGGGTGGGCACCTGCGGGGAGGTTCCATGCTGTGTCAGGTTTCAGGAGGAGTTTCAGTCCGTATCCCTGCGGGATATTGAGGAGCAGAACCTCCCTCTCTCACCTCAGAAGTTTACGGGTCCCTGTGGAAGGCTAATATGCTGTCTGGTCTTTGAGAGGGAAAACTATCTTGTAAAGTCCCTCCTGCCGGAGGCTGGAAGCGAAGTATGTTTTGAGGGCAAGGTTTACAGGGTATTGCAGGTGGACCCGCTCAGGTGGAAGATTAGCCTCCTTTCCGAGGAGTCAAAAAGGGAAGTGGACCTGAAAGATATTCTGCCAGAGGGTTATGAAAGGGCACTGAACCATTGCAGAAGCTGTGGGGGTTGCTGTAGAAGGGCTGTGACGGAAAATGAGGCTTTTGCAGGAATTGAACAGTAGTCTCAACAGGCTCTATCTATTTGAACTGCATGATGGCAGAAGAGTGGAGGCGGTTTACTACAGAGGAGATACCCTCTGCATATCCACACAGGCAGGGTGTGCCATAGGCTGTCCCTTCTGCCTTTCTGGCATAGATGGACTTTTCAGAAGCCTCTCACTGGAGGAGATAACAGGTCAGTATGAGCTGCTGAAAGACAGGCTTCACATAAGGCGGGTAGCGGTTGCAGGAATTGGTGAGCCTCTTATGAACTGGGAGAAGGTAAAGGAAGCCTTCTGGCATTTTAAAGATGAAGGGCTCAGGGTGAGTTTTTACACTACGGGCTATCCGGTAAGTAAGCTCAGAGAGCTGCTGAAACTACCCCACAATGGAGTCAGCATATCCATACATTCTGTAAGAGAAGAAAAGAGAGAAAAGTTGCTCCCCCATGCTGGCAGTTTGAGGAACCTTGTGCAGGCTCTCAGAGAAGAGCTGTCCACAATGCCCTCAAGGAAGAGAAAAAGGATAAGCCTTGCCTACCTTCTGATTAAGGGGGTGAACGACTCTGGAGATGAGCTCATGGGTTTTGCACAGCTGGTGAAAGAGCTTGGTGTGAGCGCAACCCTTTTGCGATACAACCAGACGGTGAAAGACTTCAGTGATGTGGAGGACTGGGAATACGAGAAGGCCTTTTTAATTCTCAGGTCCTACGGTATAAGGGTGACGCTTTCTACAAGGTTCAGAAAGGATTCTCTTGGAGGATGCGGGACGCTCCTTAC
Source organism: Pampinifervens navoyensis (assembly GCF_046159715.1). Classification (NCBI taxonomy): domain Bacteria; kingdom Pseudomonadati; phylum Aquificota; class Aquificia; order Aquificales; family Aquificaceae; genus Pampinifervens; species Pampinifervens navoyensis. The sequence goes on along the minus strand of NZ_JBJXCT010000004.1, from coordinate 99,263 downwards.
AAACAGAAGGCTTACAATGTGTTGATAAGGTCCTTTATAACCTCCTCATGAAATTCCTCACTTGACTCACTACCCTCTGCTGCACAGTATAGAGGCATTACCTGAACCCTTGCCACACCCTGCCTTAGCATACCTAACTTCTCAGCGGCGGACTTTGAGAGGTCTATTATCCTGCTCTTTCTGGATGGCCCTCTGTCTGTGACTACCACCACCACATCCTCCCCGGTGCTGAGATTTCTTACCAGCAGATAGGTTCCAAGAGGATAATCCCTTGATGCGGCGGTAAACTTGTGCTTGTTAAAAGCCTCTCCAGAGCTTGTTTTTCTGCCATGAAACTTTCCGCCATACCAGCTGGCATATCCTTCCTGAATTCTACAATCCATGGAAAAGGCCACAGAAAAAAGCAGAAGAAGAAAAACAGCCATTTTCATGAGGACACCTCCTGAGGATTGTAGTCTTCCTAATGATACCACATATCATTTCATATTTTCAACCCCCTCTTTCTGATGTAAAATTCTATGGATGATAGCCCTAAAAATATACGTGAATGGTATTGTGCAGGGCGTTGGCTACAGAGCCTTTACGAGAAGGCTTGCCCAGAGCTATGGGCTGTCTGGGTGGGTCAAGAATCTGCCAGATGGAAGGGTTGAAGTTTTTGTTCAGGGAGAAAAGGATGTGGTTTGGGAATTTTTGAAGGAACTTTGGGAGGGTCCGCCTGCGGGAAAGGTTGACCGCATGGAGGTCCTCAAGGAGGTGCCAAGCCATGAAGAAAGGGATTTTACTGTTAGGTATTAGCCTGAGCCTTTCCTTTGCCCTTGAGTGTAAGAATTACAGGGTAAAGGAGGGAGACACTCTTGAAAAGATAGCCAGAAGAGAAGGTGTGGACATAAACAGTCTCAAGTCTGCCAACAGAGGTCTTGATGAAAGGAGACTGAAGGCCGGTCAGAACCTATGCATACCTGTAAAAACTACAAAGAAAAAGCCCTCAGAGAAGTATGCAATCTATGAAGTAAAAAGAGGGGATAGCCTTCAGAAGATAGCGGACAGCTTTGGTGTTGATGTAAGGACGCTGAAGGAGTTCAACAACTTAAAGGATGACAGGCTTGTGGAAGGTCAGAAGATAAGGATACCCGCAAAGGGAAGCTCTGTGGAAAAAAGGGGAGGGGCAGAAGAGACGGATTACGAAACCTACACGGTCAAAAAGGGGGCAAGGCTTGAACACGTGGCAAAGGCAACCGGCATTCCCCTCAAGGAGCTGGAGAGGTTAAACCCGGAATTAAAAGATGCATGGCTGAAGCCCGGAACGCAGGTAAAGCTGCCAAAGGGCAGTAAACAGACAGTGGCAAAGGAAGAAAAGTATGAACTTTACACAGTCAAGAGGGGTGCGAAGCTTGAACATGTGGCAAAGGCAACCGGGACTTCTGTTAAAGAAATTGAGAGGCTCAATCCAGAACTCAAAGGTAGATGGCTTCCTGCGGGAACAAGGGTGAAAATACCTCTCAGAGAAACAGAAGAGGTAAAGTCTAAGAGGACAAGGGAGGAAGCCTATGAGATATACAGGGTCAGAAGGAGCGGAAGGCTCAGAGATGTTGCCAGAGCCACCGGTGTGCCTTTGAAAGAGCTCGAAAGGCTCAACCCAGAGCTAAAGGGCAAGCTCCTGCAGGCTGGGACAAAAGTGAAAATACCCAGAAGGGAAATGGCGGAAAAACCAGCACAGGAAAGCGGACAGCCACCCAACAGAAGAGAAGAGAGGTCTGTAGTGGGAGAATTAGAGAAGGACACATCAACTGCACCAGCACCCAGAGGTCTCAACATACAGCTCCCCGTGGACGGCAAGGTGTCAAGGGTGCCAAAGGGCATAGAAATCTCAGCTCCATGCTCTTCGCCTGTAAAAGCTGTTGAGGATGGCAGGGTTATATACAGCGGGGGTGACCTGCAGGCTTACGGAAACATGGTAATAGTGGAACATGACAACTTTATATCCCTCTATGCCTACAATGAGTCAAACCTCGTGAAAAGAGGAGAAAGGGTCAGCAAGGGGCAGGTCATAGCCAGGGTTGGCAAGAAGAATAACTCTGAGGAATGTCTCCTGCGCTTTGAGCTCAGGAACAAGGAGGGAGTCCCCCTTGACCCCACGGAGTATATCAGAGACCTTCAGTGAAAAGCCTGTCTCCTATATCTCCCACTCCGGGCACTATGTATCCCTTTGGGCTCAGCCCCTCATCCACGCTCAGCAGAAAGAAGTCAACATCGGGATGTGCAGACATGGTCCTCTCAAGCCCCTGAGGCGATGCAACTAAGTTGAGAGTTACCATTTTTTCCGGTTTCAGGGATTTAGCTTCGCTCAGGGCAAGACTGAGAGTTCCGCCCGTTGCCAGCATGGGGTCAAGAAGTATAACGAATCTGCCTTCAAGGGGTGGTAGCCTTCTGTAATACAACTCCGGGGTGAGTGTGTCCTCATTTCTCTTTATAGCAAGAAAACCCGCCTTTGCACCCGGCAATGCCCTCAGGGCACCATTGAGCATGGGAAGCCCCGCTCTGAGTATACATATAAAAACAATCCTGTCTTCCTCAACAAACTCAAAACTTCTTCCTACACCCATGGGTGTCTCAACGCTTTCCATCCTCAGGGGAAATCCCTCAAGAACAAAGGGAATACTCATAAGGGTTATCTCCTCAAGGAGACTTCTTAGCTTCTCCGGTGGAGTATGCCTTTTTCTCACAAGGTTCAGCTTGTGCCTTATCAATGAGTGGTCAATTATCTTCAAGGCCATAGTGAAAATCTCCAAGACGCACAAGGGTTCCCTGCTGACCTTTCAAAACCCTCTTGAGAGTTCTTACCTCGTATATCTGGCTGTCATTCTTTATGACCCCGCCCTTTTCCAGCACATCCCAGAGGCTTTTCAGCATGTTGTCTATGTCTCTCCTCCTGTGATTGGGAAGTATGAGCTCTACATACACAGAAAGCCTGCCCTCAAGTGGCTCACCCCTGTATTGCTCCCTTATCTCCCACAGTGCTCTCACCTCCCAGTTCTTTACCCTTGGAGGTTTGAACACTTTTCCACCCTTTCTTCTTATATACCTGTTGCTCTTTGGCACTGGAAGCATAGAAAGCCTTAACTCTATCATCTTCTCATAAGAAGTATGCATAGAAGGAGAGTAATTAAAAGGCTCAGCAGGTTAATACCCATGGATATGCCGTGCCATTTCATGAAGGCACTGTAATCTACAGGCTTTAGGGCATGAGCGGTGGGAAGCACATAAAAAAGGTGAAGGGCATGAAGCATAAGGTTCACAAAAGCAAGCCCAGCTACGAGCTTACCGAGCCTGAAACCAAGAAAGAGGGTCGCAAGAGAAACCACAAGACCTATACCAAAATAGACGGGGAATACCCTTTCTACAACCGCACCTGCCTGCTCCTTCTGAAGGACTCTGAAAAGAGTGGGGGCCACAAAAAAGCTGAAGAAAGAACCAAGCCCAAGGTAAGAGGAATTTAAAAACAGCAGAAACTTATACATCCCTCACTACCGGAAGGTTGTAGACCTTCAGGGTCTGTATGAGCCTCCTTTCGTTTTCCGGCTTCATTGGACACAGGGGGAGTCTGAATTCCTTCTCACACATGCCGAGAGCCCAGCAGGCGGTCTTTACGGGAATGGGATTGGTTTCTATAAAGAGCACCTTAAAAAGCTCAAACAGCTCGTAGTGCATCTCTCTTGCTCTCTGGAAGTCTCCCCTGAGGGCGTAGTCCACAAGGGCCTTTACCTCTCTGGGAATTATGTTGTTGGCAACGGATATAACACCCCTCGCACCCAGAGCCATCATGGGTAAGGTGAGGGAATCATCACCGGATAGGATGGTAAAGTTTTCACCAAGAAGTCTTCTGAGCTCGGAAATCCTGTCCATATTAGGAGTGGACTCTTTGGAGCCTATTATGTTTGGACAGTCCTTGACAAGCCTGTAAATGGTCTCCGGAGCTATTTCCACACCAGTTCTTGAGGGTATGTTATACAGTATTATGGGAATGTCCACCTCCTCCGCCACCGTCTTGAAGTGCTGATATAGCCCCTCCTGTGTAGGTTTGTTGTAGTAGGGGACCACAAGCAGACAGGCGTCAGCCCCCACTCTCTTTGCATGGGATGTGAGCTCTATAGCCTCATGGGTGGCGTTTGCCCCTGTGCCGGCTATTACTTTAATCCTTCCCCTTGCATACCTTACCGCATGCTCTACCACTCTTTCATGTTCCTCAAAGGTGAGGGTAGGAGACTCTCCAGTTGTGCCACAGACCAATATGGCGTCAGTATGGTTGTTTGCGTGAAAGTCTATTAGACTCTCAAGAGCTCTGAAATCCACCTCCCCATCCTTGAAGGGGGTTATGAGGGCGACTATTGAACCCTGAAACATGAAGATAATTATAACATATGGTTAGGGATGGCGGAGCCGACGGGACTTGAACCCGCGCCCTCCGGCTTGACAGGCCGGCGTTCTGACCGGGCTGAACTACGGCTCCTTTAGAGGAGAATATTATATCACCTTTTGAGCAAAAGGGAAGAGATTTTTTCTATCTCCTCTGCAAGGCTAAAGTCTCTGTCTGTTATACCTCCCGCCTCGTGGGTGGTCAGCTTAACCCTTATTTTCTTAAAACCGGCCTCTACGTCTGGGTGATGCCAGTGTGCTTCCGCAAGACTTGCAATGGCATTAAAGAGAAAGACCGTTTCCTTCCAGTTTTTTGTGCTGTATTCTCTGACAATAAAGCCTTCTTCAAAGGCCCAGCCGGGCAATCCCTTTAGTTTACTCTCTATCTCCTGGGCTGAGTAAACCTTCAGTTCTCCCTTGCCTGACATGCGGGGCAGACTCCGTATATGTGCAGTGAATACTTGTGAACCCTATAGCCTTCCATATAGGCTGGTGGGTCCCAGTCTATGCAGAACTCCACGTCCCTTATGGCTCCACACTGGGTGCATATGAGATGGTGGTGGTCGCTTATGTTGGCATCATACCGCACAGAGCCACCCCAGTAGGCAACCTTCTTGACAAAGCCCAGCTCCTCAAGGGTTTCCACCGTTCTGTATACAGTGGCAAGGGACACAAAGGGATACTTCTTCTTTATCTCGTTGTATATTTCCTCAACGGTGGGGTGGTCTTCCCTGCTCAGTAAAACCTCGTAGACTGCCACTCTCTGAGGCGTTATCTTTAGCCCCATATTCTTACAAGCCTCTATAAATTCCTGAAGCCTTTCTTCCTTAAGCATGGGTATATAATATAAACCATATGCTAATAATTTTCAATATCATACTCTTTCTTATCACATATGCAACTAATGCACAGGTTCATCAGTGCAGGCTTCTGGTGGCGGACACACCAGAAAAACACGAAAGGGGGCTTATGCATCTGAGGTCCTTTGTGGGATACGACGGTATGGTATTCTTATACAGAGACAGGGCCATAAGGCACTTCTGGAACAGGAACACACACCTTGAGCTTGACCTATACTGGATTGACAGGGGCAGGCTTGTGGGAAGGTCATACCTCCCTCCAGAGGAAAAGGCAGGAACGGTAGTGGTCTCCTCACCCCAGCCCGTGGATACGGTGGTGGAGCTGATAAGAGGTAGAAAGTGCATGTATAGAGATATTCTCCTTTCACCTTAGCTTGAGGCTGGCAATGGCAAGTATACCGAGCAGGATAGATATTATCCACATCCTGACCACTATCTTTGGCTCTGGAACTCCAGAGAGCTCAAGGTGGTGATGAAAAGGTGCCATCTTGAAGAGCCTTTTGCCCTTTGTTAGCTTGAAGTAGACAACCTGAAGTATAACCGACATGGTCTCAAAGACAAATACCCCTCCAGCTATTGGAAGGAGAAGCTCTGACTTGGAAACAAGGGCCATTACACCCAGACCTGCACCGAGGGCAAGAGCCCCCACATCCCCCATAAAGAGCTGTGCGGGAAAGGCATTAAACCACAGAAAACCAAGCCCCGCACCTACTATGGCAAAGCAGAGAACTGTAAGGTCCCCTGCATAGGGAACATATGGAATATTCAGATAGCCAGCTATGCCCGCATGACCTACCGCATAGGCTATTATTCCAAGACTTGCGGCGGTTGTCATTACAGGTCCTATGGCAAGCCCGTCAAGTCCATCTGTTAAGTTTACCGCGTTGGAAGTGGCAACTATAACAAGCATGGCAAAGGGAATGTAGAAAAGCCCGAGCTCTATCTCAAGATTCTTAAAGAGAGGAAAGTAGAGCTTTGTGTTTACGCCACTGTAGAGATATATAAGGACGGATGTGAAACCGGCAACAAGGAGCTGTGCAGAAAACTTTTTCTTTGCAGATATACCTTTCTTGTTCCTGAGCTTGACAAAGTCATCCCAGAAGCCTATTAGGGCAAAGCCAAGTATGCAGAGGGTTATAACCCAGAAGTATATGAGGTCAAGCCTCATCAAAAGAAAGGAGCTCAGAAAAACTGAGAGGACTATTATGAGACCTCCCATGGTGGGGACGTATCTCTTTACAAGGTGACCCTCTGGGGTGTATTCCCTTATGTATCCCTTGAAAAGCCTCTGAATAGCCTTCATCTTTTTCATGAAAATGGGCGTTAAAATCAGGGTCAGAGAAAAGGCGATGAGCACCGCAAGAAAAGAACGAAAGGTTATGTATTTGAACACATTGAAAGCGAAAAAATAATCCCTCAGGTATAGTGCCATATGGTAAAGCATTTCAGCACCTGTTCCTGCTTAATAGTCTATCAAGGATTATGGCAACTGCGTTCCTGACGGAAAGATGGTTCCACTCACCCGCACCGTAAACAGGTTCAAGGATGTAGTCAAAGGTGTTCATAAGGGAAGGAGGTATGCCGTAGCCGGTGCCAAAGACTATGAGAAAGTCCCGCTCTCTTCTGTGTATTTCCTCCGACAGCCAGTGGTAAGAGACCGTGTTTGGATAGGTTCTGGCGTCCGTTCCCACTATAAGGGGTCTTCTGCCTCTACTTTCCTGTATATCTTCAAGAACCTCATCAAAGGTATAACACAGTCTCACAAGCTTTACTATTTCGTTTCTCGTGGGGTTTGTCCTAAAACCCTCCTCTGAGAGCCAGTATTCTATCTGTTTCTTTATTATGTATCTCTGACCATCAACGGGCTGAACTATGTAGTAGGTGTTTATCTCATAGGCTCTTGCGGGGCGGGCTATGTCATGAAGGTCCATGGTAGTGAAGGAGGTTATTATGGTCCTTCCATCTCTGTCCATGGCAGGATAATGGAGCAAGGCTATGAAGACGTTATGATTTATCATAAATTCCTTATTATAGCATGTGGCTTCTTTACCGTCGGGGTGGTCTCGGGGATACGCTTCTCACCTTCCCCCTTCTTGAGCTCCTAAGAGAGTCTGGCAAGACTGTCTGGGCTGTGGGCAACACGGATTACTTTTTACTTGCAAAGGAGGTGGGATGGGCTCAGGTGGTAAGTTCAGAGATTCCCGAAAGAGAGTTTGAGGGAAGAATCATCATAAGTATGGATGGAAATCTAAAGCCCTTTCCGGAAAGAAGGGTGTGGATTGTGGAGCATTACCTGAAAAGCCTCTCTCTGAAGGGAAACTTCTCAAAAGTTCTGCCCATAGAGCCCGCAGAAAATGGCCTCCTTGAAGGCTATGCAGTTCTTCATCCCTCCAGCGGTTCATGGAAGAAAAATCCACCTCTTGAGCTTTTTCTGCGTATAGAGCAATTTCTTAAAAGAGAGGGCTTCAGAACCCTATACCTGATAGGTGAAGCAGACCAGTGGCTAAAAGACCACATAAAAAATTACTTTGAGAGTTTTTCACCTCTTGAGATAGCAAGGGCACTGAAGAGGGCACGGCTTTTCGTCGGTCTTGACAGCGGGCTTTCCCATCTTGCCAGCTACTGCGGACTTCCAACTTATATCTTCTACGGTCCCACGGACCCCCTCGTGTGGAGACCAATAGGGGAAAGGGTTTTTCAGATAAGCCTCGGGCTTTCCTGCAGTCCATGCTTTCCAGATGTTTGCGAGGAAAGGAAATGCCTTCATACAGATTTGCTCTTCAACAGGTTTCTCATGCTATACAACATGCAGAGTTGATACCTCTAAAAAAGAGCTTTGTGATTTTCTTGTGAGCCTTGAGCTTGTCATAGGATTGATAACAATAGTGGGAGCAATTGTAGGAGTTGGTGTTTTTCTTATTATGTACCTGGACAAAAGGCTTGACGATTTTTCTTCCCCAATTACGGGGATTGAACAGTCTATAAGGGAGTTCAGAGATTATGTTGAAGCTCGTTTAGAAGCCTTGCACAGAGAACTTGCGGAGCATAAGGCGGATACCGCGAGGAAGTTTGACGAGGTCAAAGCGGACAGCACAAGAAGATTTGAGGAAGTCAAAGAAGAGATTAAACTTGTCAGACAGGAACTTGCTGACCACAAGGCAGATACCGCAAGAAGGTTTGAAGAGGTTAAGACGGACAACCTAAAGAGATTTGAAGAACTGAAAGAGGAAATAAAAGACCTCAGGGTTGAAGTCAAGGAGCTCAGGAAAGAGGTAAGGAAGAGCATGGTTAATAAAGCTCAACACCCCTTATGTGTTCTATGTTATTCCCCCTTATAATCACAAGGTCAAGTCTGTAGTCCTCTGCCGGATGTCTGTGAAGATAGTATTCCACACACCTTAGGAGTCTTTCCATCTTTTTCCTGTCCATTCTCTCCACAGGGTCTCCCAGACCTTCTGTCTTTCCACCCTTTACTTCCACAAAGACCACCACTTTGTCGTCAAGGGCTATGATGTCTATTTCTCCTGTTCTGCAGTGGTAGTTCCTGTAAAGGATTCTGTAGCCAAGCCCCTCCAGATACTTTACCGCAAGCTCCTCAAATTCTGCACCCTTCCTCAAGGCTCTGGAATATCTCCTCCGGTCTTACTACCGCAGTGCCCAGTTTGCCCACCACTATGCCTGCGCAGAGGTTTGCAAGCTCGCAGGCAGTATCCCAGTCCAGCCCTGCAAGGGCACAGGCTGTTAGCACGGCAACCACCGTATCCCCTGCTCCGGAAACATCGTAGACCTGTTTTGCCCTTGCGGGAAACACCTTGAACTCTCTGTCAAAAAGAGCCATACCTCTGGCACCGAGTGTTATCACAAGGGTTTTAAGTCTGAGCTTCCCCTTTAGCCCCCACCCAAGCCTCTGCAAACTATCTTCAGAAAACATTGCCATGGCCTCCTTTTCGTTGGGCGTCATCAGGTCTGCACCCACATACAGCTCCCTGTTCTGTGGTCTGGGGTCAACAGAGAAGAACACCCTTCTTTCCCTTATCCTGTCCACAGTGCTTCTGCATACCACCCCCTTTGCGTAATCAGAAACCACTATACCGTCCACGTCCAGGTCTATCCTCTGAAGAAGCTCCTCAAGAGCCTTTCCCTCCAGAGACCTCCTGCTTTCGCTGTCAATCCTCAGGAGCTGTTGAGAAAGGGCCACTATACGGGTTTTTTCTGTGGTGGGTCTTGATGGGTCTTCCACAAGAAGGTCCTCTATCCCAGAATCTTTAAGAAGTCCTCTTATGATATGCCTCCCGAAGTCCTGACCCACCACGCCAAGAAGATATGTTTTTACCCCGAGACTTGCCAGATTGTGGGCAACGTTTCCCGCACCACCAAGCCTGAACTCCTCCCTCTGAACCTCCACCACAGGCACTGGAGCCTCAGGGGAGATTCGCTCCACCTTTCCAAAGACATACCTGTCAAGTATCACATCTCCCACTACCAGAACCCTGAGGCTTTTAAACCTCTCAAGAATTTCTGAAAGCCTATCAGGATTCATTGACCACCTTTACCTCTTCACCCTCCTCTATAAAGGCCTGATGAAGCTCCCTTACCGCAAGCTCTCCGTATTTGTCCTCTATAAGGCATGATATCTTTATCTCAGAGGTGGATATGGCCATTATGTTTATGCCGTTTTTGTAGAGAACCTCAAACATCTTTGCAGCGGTTCCGTAGGAGCTCCTCATGCCTATCCCCACCACAGAGACCTTTGCTATTCTGTCGTCCCTTACCACCTCCTGAGCTCCTATCTCCCCTGCCACTCTTTTTAGTATACCCTCTGCTTTTTGTGCGTCTGCCTTGTTAACGGTAAAGGACATGTCCGTATAGCCCTGATGGGACACATTCTGCACTATCATATCCACCACAATATGGGCATCTCCAAGGGCCTTAAAGATACTGTAGGCTATGCCCGGTCTGTCGGGCACGCGCACTACAGTTATCCTTGATTCATTCCTTTCAAGGGTTATTGCCCGAACCACGCTCTTTTCCATCACTTCCTCCTCAGGGACTATCCATGTCCCTTCACTGTCAGTAAAAGAGCTTCTTACATGTATTCTTACACCATGTTTCATGGCAAACTCAATGCTTCTTGCCTGCATCACCTTTGCACCCAGAGATGCCATCTCAAGCATCTCTTCGTAGGATATTATGGGTATCTTCCTTGCGTTTGGCACTATTCTCGGGTCAGCCGTAAAAACTCCCTCCACATCTGTGTATATCTCACAGTCTGCACCAAGGGCATAAGCCAGTGCAACAGCAGAAAGGTCTGAACCTCCTCTTCCAAGGGTTGTCACCTCCCAGCTTTCCGTGACCCCCTGAAAGCCGGCCACCACTGGCGTGTAGCCCTCCTGAAGGAGGTTTTTGAGCCTCTGGACGCCTATTTTCCTTATCCTTGCCTTTGTGTGCACATCATCGGTGATTACAGGCACCTGCCATCCGCAGAGGCTGACTGCGGGAACACCAAGGCTCTGGAGAGTCATGGCAAAAAGAGCTATCGCCTGCTGCTCCCCTGTGGATATGAGCATGTCAAGCTCACGTTCTGGGGGCATTGTCTCTATCTGCTTTGCAAGGTTTATAAGCCTGTCTGTCTCCCCTGCCATGGCGGAGGATACCACCACCACTTTATAACCCTCCTTTAACTTTTCAAGGACTTTTTTTGCAGAATTGCCTATCCTTTCAAGACTTCCCACAGAAGTCCCGCCAAACTTGACCACAATTAGCCTCATCCATACTATTTTATACTACCCCCTTGACAGGAGAAAAATTTTGTATATAATAATCATCTGTAAGGATAAAAAAGTTAGGGGCAGTTAGAAACTCCCTCCCCCTCCCTCCCCTAATTGTTTTGCCCCACCGCCCGGTGGGGCCTTTCTAAAATGAAGTTCCCAGAACTGATAAAGGCAAACTTTATTCAGAGACTCAACAGGTTTGTGGGACTCATATCCCTTGAGGACAAGGAACTTACCGCATACATACGCAACACCGGCAGGCTCAGGGAATTACTCTTTTCTGGCAATGAAGTATATGTAGCCGAAAAGACAATTGGCAGGCACCCCTTTGAAATAATCCTTGCAAAGAGGGGAGATTATCTCGTCTGTATAGACTCCCACATAGCTCCAAAGCTTTATGTAGAATGGGTAAGCTCACCGGCCATCTTTGAGCCCCGCTTTGGAAACAAGAGGTTTGACCTCCTGATAAACGGAAGGCCCATTGAGGTGAAGTCTGTTAACCTCGTAGAGAACAACACAGCCCTTTTTCCAGATGCTCCAACCCTGAGAGGTAAACAGCACATAGAAAAGCTCATAGAACTTTCAAAAGAGGGATACAACCCGCTCATAGTTTTTGTAGTGCAGAGGGGAGATGCGGAAGTCTTCTCTCCCAACTGGAGGGTGGACCCCGAATTTTCAAAGGCTCTACTGAGATACTTTCAGCTTGGTCTTGAGATAAGAGCTTACAGATGTTCCGTCAGCCTTGAGGAGATTAAATTAAAAGAAGAGATACCCGTGGAGGTTCTGCCATGAAGGTCAGGCTAACACCAAAGGACGCCCTAATAGTGGTGGACATGCAGAGGGACTTTATGCCGGGGGGTGCCCTTCCTGTGCCAGATGGAGATACCATAGTGCCAAGGCTAAACGATTACATAAGGCTCTTTTTTGAAAGGGGGCTTCCGGTCTTTTTCACCAGAGACTGGCATCCACAAAATCACATATCCTTCAAGGAGCAGGGAGGTCTGTGGCCACCTCACTGCGTGCAGGGCACAGAGGGTGCAGGGTTTCACCCAGACCTGTTTATACCCCATGACAACCGCTTTATAATCTCAAAAGGAACAAGCCCGGATTTTGACGCATACTCTGGCTTTCAGGGCACAGTTTTGCATAGCCTACTGCAGGAGAGAGGTATACGCAGAGTCTTCGTAGGTGGCGTTGCCACCGATTACTGCGTGAAGAATACGGTGCTGGGAGCTCTAAATTTGGGTTATCAGGCATTTCTACTTCTGGACGGTATAAGAGGCGTGGATGTAAGCCCGGGAGACTCGGAGAGGGCAATAGAAGAGATGCTCTTCTCGGGTGCCGTGGGGCTGGAACTTCCCCACGTAGCGGACTAAGGACATTCTGAAGGCGTTAAGGATTCTGACCCCGTGCCTTTACGCTCTGTCGTGCGTGCCTGCCATAGACTACGAGAGAGCCAAAATGCACCCCGTATACATAGAGGACATGAGGGTGGAGGAGGTCCGTTTCGGGTCAGGAGATGTAACCCACCCTTCAACGCCTGGTGCTACACGGATGTCTATCCCCTCAGGTAAGTCTGTTCGTGGCGCAGGGAGCTACTCCACTGCGTATATCCCCCTCAGGTTTCTGCCTTCCTCGTCCCAATCCAGCCCATAGCCTACGAGAAAAAGGTTGGGCACCTCAAAGCCCACAAAGTCCGCATTAAAATCTACTTTTCTTCTTTCCTTCTTGTCAAGGAGAACACAGGTCTTTATGTCTTTGGCACCCTTGAGCTTGAGTAGCCTGTAGACTTCTGCAAGGGTGTAGCCTGTATCAAGTATGTCATCCACAAGCAGAACCCTCAGACCTTCTATGTCTCTGTCTAAATCCTTTACCACCTTCACATGCCCTGCGCTCTCCTGTGATGAGCCATAGCTGGAAACCCACATAAAATCCACCTGCACAGGCAGGTCAAAAGCCCTTATGAGGTCTGCGGTAAAGACAAAGGCTCCCTTCAAAAGTCCAACCACAAGAAAGGGCTCGGGGTAGTATTTTTCTATAACCGCTGCCAGCTCCTCAACCCTCTGCCTTATCCTTTCCTCTGGTATGAGCAACTTCAAAGGTTTTCCCTTTATCCTCATCCTCTTCCTCCAGCTCAAGCATCATCTGGAAGGCGTTTTCACCGTCCGAGTAGTATTTGTTTCTTTCTGAAACTATTTTAAAGCCGAGGGACTGGTAGAGTCTTATTGCCCTTATGTTGGATCTTCTCACATCCAGAAGAATCCTCTGAGCCTTGTCTCTAAAATACTCTACGAGAAACTCCATAAGCTTTTTACCATAGCCTCTACCCCAGAGGTCTTTCCTTACCGCTATGGACATAAGATTAGCATCATCATAAATCTTCCACACAACTGCATAGCCGATTATGGTTCCTCCCTCTTCAAGAACGAATCTGTAAGAGTAGTCAAGCTCAAACTCTCTCTCAAAGGCCTTTCTACTCCATGCATCGGAATTAAAGCACTCTTCGTTTATCTTCAGCACATGCTCAATGTCTTCTGGTCTCATCTCCCTTATCATCACTATTGACCCTTTTCATGATAACCTCCAAACTTGAAGCAAAGGAATTATATTAAAACTTATGCTTGCGGAGGTTAAAAACAAACTGGAGGAGTTGAAGGAGAAGTTAGAAGATACAAGGGTCGTTTTTGACCCTGAGGCTATGAGGGAAGAGCTAAAGAATATAGACAGGAGTATGGCTTCTGCGGATTTCTGGAACGACCAGGAAAAGGCAAAGGCAATAACTCAGAGAAGGAGGTGGCTTGAGGAAAACCTCAGGGAGGTTGAGCGGATAGAGAAAACGCTCAAAGATGTAGAAGAGCTGGCTGACGCAACTCAGGAGGGGGACCTTGAAACGGTGCAGATGCTCCTTGAAGAGCTCCATTCGGTAGAGAAGCCTCTGAAGGAGCTTGAGATAAAAGCCCTTCTTTCAGAGGAGATGGACTCAAAGAATGCCTACCTCACAGTTCAGGCAGGCGCGGGTGGCACTGAAGCCTGCGATTGGGCAAACATGCTTCTGAGAATGTATAGACGCTGGGCGGAAAGGCACGGCTATGAGGTGGAGTTGGTGGACATAAACCCGGACGACGTGGCAGGCATAAAGAGTGCAACCCTCCTGATAAAGGGTCCTTATGCTTACGGATATCTGAAGGGAGAGCACGGAGTTCACAGGCTGGTGAGGATTTCCCCTTTTGATGCCAATGCAAGAAGGCACACCTCCTTTGCCAGCGTGAGCGTGGCACCACAGATAGACGAGACCATAAACATAGAGATAAGGGAAGAAGACATTGAGATGGAGACCTTCAGGGCAAGTGGTGCGGGCGGTCAGTATGTAAACAAGACAGACACTGCAGTCAGGCTCAGGCACAAGCCAACGGGCATAGTGGTCTCCTGTCAGCAGGAGAGGTCTCAGCTACAGAACAGGCTGAAAGCCCTTGAGCTACTGAAGGCAAAGCTATATCAGCTTGAACTGCAGAAACTTGAGGAGAAGAAAAAGGCACTTGAGGGGGAAAAAACTGACATAGGCTGGGGCTATCAGATAAGGTCCTATGTATTCCAGCCCTACCAGCTTGTTAAGGACCTGAGAACGGGCCTTGAAGTTGGCAACGTCTCCGCGGTGATGGATGGAGAAATAGACCCCTTCATAGAGGAGTATCTCAGGTGGAGAGCAAGGGAAAGGGCAGAGGCTACCTCTTAAGCCTTGAGGGACTGGAGGAGCTCTTTGAGAGACTTAAGAAAGCTTACAGGGTCATAGCCCCCGAGCTCGGGGAAGGAGTAATAGTCTTTTCAGAGGTTGACCGCTTTGAAAGACTTCCTCTGGGCTACAGGAATGTAGAAGGGCCCGGCTTTTATGCCCTTGAGAAGGCTCAGGGCTACTTTACCTACACCCATCCCTACAACTCCCCCAGGAGCTTTCTCCATCCTCCCGAGCTCACCCTCATGAGGGTGAGAAGAGAAAATGGAAGGCTTGCCTTTGAGACAAGCCTGCCTGAGGGAAAACTCTGCCTCTTTGATGTGAGAGCCTGTGACCTTTCAGCTCTGAAGGTGCTGGACTTGGTCTTTCTCCACAAAAATCCCCACCCCGACCCTTACTATGCCAGCCTCAGAAAGGACCTTTTTGTTGTTGCGGTAAACTGCACATACGCCACTGCCACATGCTTCTGTACCACAATGGGAACGGGTCCTGAGGTAAAGGAGGGCTACGACCTTCTCATAACGGAGCTTCGGGAGGGCTTTCTCCTTGAGGCAGGCTCTGAGAGGGGCGATAAAATCCTTGCCTCTGTTGAGAGAAAAATACCGGCTGAGGATAGACACTTTGAGGAGAAAAAAGAAAGGCTCAGGAAAACTGAAGACATGATGAAAATCCACTTTGAAAGAGAAGGTCTCCCACAGAGGCTATACGGCAGGATGGAGTCTGTATACTGGGAGCATACAGAAAGGCGATGTCTTGCCTGCACATCCTGCACGCAGGCATGCCCCACATGTTTTTGCTTTGACATACTTGAAAAGAATGACCTAAAGCTCAGAGAGAGCCAGAGAGTAAGGGTCTGGGATTCGTGCTTTTCACCTTCCTTTGCCACAGTCCACCGCTTTAACCTCAGGCAGAGCGTTCACTCCCGCTACAGGCAGTGGCTCATGCACAAGTTCGCCTACTGGATGGACCAGTTTGAAACCTTTGGCTGTGTGGGATGCGGAAGGTGCATAACATGGTGTCCTGTGGGCATAGATGTGAGAGAGGAGGTAAGAAGGGTGGTGGATGAAAATCAGGTTCAGTGAACAATTTTTGAAAGATGCGTGGAGAGAAAGAGGCAGCTTCATGATAAGTAAAGGGGTCACCTTAGAGAAAATTGTGGAATACGCCATTGAACCCGATTACATAATTCAGGACCCCAAGTATGTAAATAGACAGTGGAGAATAAAGAAAGTTGCTGGAAGGTGTTTAAAGATTGTCACAGAAAGCTCTGACGATATATTAATAGTGGTTACCGTATTTTTTTTGATAGAAGTTTAAGGAGAAAGGGGTTATGCGAATAGCCTACCATCGTGATGTTGACGTGCTTTACATAAAGTTAAGGGACAGACCTGCAATTGACAGCGAACATATTGAAGAGATGGGGATTGTCCTGGACTACGATGAGCACAACCAGGTTGTGGGAATAGAAATATGGGGATGGTCAGAGAGACAGAAAAAAGGTGAGGAACTGAACATACCCCTTGAAGTAAGAGAATGTTGATGATTATAAACACATACACCCTTAAGGCAGGAGAGGTTCTCAGGGTCATAAAAGAATGCGAGGGAGTCTACACCTTTTATGTAGAGGCACGGGAGAGGGCGCTTCCTGGACAATACAACATGCTCTACGCCTTTGGTATGGGGGAGGCACCCATCACCATAGCAAGCAAGGTCGACAACTATGTGGTGCACACGGTTAGAGCGGTGGGTGATGTGACAAGACATATAGACCAGCTAAAAGAAGGCGACCTTCTCTACTGGAGAGGTCCATATGGAAACAGGTGGAACCTTGAAGAGGCTTATGGTAAGACCCTCCTGATACTTTCTGGGGGTCTCGGGCTTGCTGCCACAAGATGGGTCTTTGAGGAGGCCATGAAGGCGCCGGTGAAAAGGCTCGTGCACCTTTATGGTTCAAAGGATTATGACAGTCTTTTATACAGATACCTCTACGAGGAGTGGAGCTCGGGGGCAGAGTTTCACATAACCCTTGACAGACCAGACCCCAGATGGAAAGGAAGAGTTGGGCTCATAACAGAGCTTATCAGGGAGGTAGAGCTTGACAGGGATACTGTGGTTTTTGTCTGCGGACCCGACCCCATGGTAAAAGCCTGCGTGGGGGTGCTTCAGGAAAAGGGCGTTCCCCTCAGCAACATATACGCCTCCCTTGAGAGGCACATGAAGTGCTCCGTGGGAACATGTGGGCATTGCATGATAGGTCCTTATTTTGTCTGCAAGGACGGTCCCATATTCAGGTATGACCTTATAAGGGAATACTTTGAGAGGAAAGAGGTATGAGGGTAGGAGTTTTCAAGTTTTCCTCTTGCGATGGCTGTCAGCTTGCCTTCTTTGAGCTGGAGGAGGAGCTATTGACACTCTCAGAGGTGCTGAGCATAGACTATTTCCTTGAGGCGAGCTCCTCAAACAGGTGGGGAAAGTTTGACCTTGTCTTCGTTGAGGGTTCTGTTTCCACGCCCGAGGAGGAAGAGAGGATAAGGAGGATAAGGGAAAATTCAAAATTCCTTGTTGCCATAGGAGCCTGTGCAGTCTCGGGAGGCATTCAGTCTGCAAGAAACTTTCAGGACTTTCCAGAGCTATACTCTTCTGTCTATTCTCAGAGATACGATGTCAATCCGCATTCAAAACCCATTTCTGACTTTGTAAGGGTGGACCTTGAGATTAGAGGGTGTCCAATAAACAGAGAATCTCTAAGAGAAGTCGTAGTTGCCCTCCTGCATGGCAGGACTCCACAGCTTCCTTCTTATCCCCTCTGTCTTGAGTGCAAGAGAAGGGGAAACCCCTGCGTGGTGGTTGCTTACGGGCTCCTTTGCCTTGGACCTGTTACGGTAGCTGGATGCGGGGCCCTCTGCCCCAGCTACAAAAGGGGATGTTACGGCTGTTATGGTCCTGTGGAAAAGCCTGACCTTCAGGCTCTTCTGGAGGGCTACCGCAGGCTGGGGCTTTCTGAAGAAACCCTAAGAGAGCTTCTACAGGTCTCCTTCAACGGCTACAATAAGAGCATAAGGGAATGGCTATGAAGGTCCGGATTGATGCACTCACCAGAGTGGAAGGAGAAGGAAGCCTTGAGGTATTCCTGAGAAATGGGAGGCCAGAGAGCCTGAGGCTTTCCATCTACGAGCCTCCTAGGTTCATAGAGGGTATCCTCAGGGGCAAGCCCTATTATGTGATACCTGACATTACTGCACGTATATGTGGTATATGCCCCGTTGCCTATCAGATGAGCGGTGTCCAGGCAGTGGAAGATGCCTTTGGTGTGAAAATTCCTGAGGATGTGGAAAAGGTGAGAAGGCTCATGTATTTTGGCGAGTGGATTCAGAGCCATGCCCTTCATGTCTTTTTCCTTCATCTTCCTGACTTTTTCAGAGTCCCTTCTGTCCTTGAACTTTCAAAGGTAGACAGAGAGCTTGTGCTTGCAGGTATGGAAATAAAGCGGGCGGGTAGTCTTATAATCCAGACCCTTGGTGGCAGGACCTCCCATCCCGTTTCCGTAGTGCCGGGAGGCTTCAGCCATCTTCCAGAGAGCCTGACATCCCTGAAGGAAGTCCTGGAAAAAGCCCTTGATAAGGCTATGTGGGCTACAGAAAGGCTTGCAGAGCTACACTTTCCAGAGCTTGAGCTCTCAAATGTGCTCTTTGTCTCACTCCTTGAGGAGGACTATCCCATCCTCAAGGGAAACATACACCTTGAGGGAGAGAGGATAAGCCCCAGGGATTTTAAGGACTTCTTTGTGGAGTTTGAAGTTCCCTACTCCACCGCCAAGCATGCCATGACGAAGGATGGAAAGGTGTATGTGGTGGGTCCTCTTTCACGCTTCAACAACGCCTTTGAAAGGCTTTCAACCCTTGCAAGGGAGATGGCTACAAAAGTGGGACTTGAGCCCCCAGTAAGGAATCCCTACAGGAGCCTCCTTGTGAGAATGATAGAGTTGGTGCACTCTCTGGAAAGAGCTGTCCATATGGTAAGGGAATACAGAAGACCCGAAGTAACGAGGGTTAAAGTAGTGCCAAAAAGCTCTGAAGGCTACGGAGTTTCTGAGGCTCCGAGGGGCATTCTCTGGCACCATTACGCCTTTGACGAGGAGGGCAGGATTCTCAGTGCGGACATAGTGCCACCCACATCCCAGAACCAGAGAGTCATGGAGCTTGTGCTCTGGGAGTTCATAAGAAGACAGGATAGCCCCACAGAAGAGCTCCTCAGAGACCAGGCAGAGCCCATAATAAGAAGCTTTGACCCATGCATATCCTGTGCCACCCATTTTCTGAGGGTAAACCTGAAGTATGCTTAAAAGCCTTATCTGGCTTGAAGAGCTCCCCTCTACGCAGGACTTTTTAAAGGAAAAGAATTTTCCCGAGGGCACGGTGGTGGTAGCAAACAGGCAGACCTCCGGTCGGGGAAGACTGGGCAGAAGCTGGCACTCCCCAGAGGGTGGTCTATACTTTAGCCTTTCACTTCCGGTGGGAATAAGGGATGAGATGACCCTTCCCCTCGTGGTTGCCCACTCCGTTGCCCACTATCTGAAAAAGCTTGGCTTTATGCCTGCCATAAAGTGGGTCAACGATGTTTATGTGGGTGGCAAAAAGGTCTGTGGCGTGCTGACAGAGAGGCTCAGAGAAAGGATATTGCTGGGTGTGGGAATAAATCTCAATCAGGAGAGCTTTCCAGAGTGGATTGATGGGGCATCCCTCAGGATGCTTTCCGGGAAGACCTACCAAAGAGTGGATTTTCTCCTAGAACTTCTCACTTATTTAGAGGGGGACCTGAAGAGGCTTCAGCAAGAGGGTTTTGGAGCCTTCAGGAAAGAGATAGAGGAGAGGCTGCTTTTTAAAGAGAGCGAGGTGATTCTCTACACGCCAGAGCCTCTTGTAGGCATACTGCAGGGGATTGGGGAAGATGGAAGCCTTCTGCTCCAGACACAGGATGGTCTGAAGTCTTTCAGCGTGGGTGAAATTACCCTGAGAGCCTTTTGATGCTATACTAAAGCCATGCTGAGAATAGCCCTACCAAAAGGCAGGCTCTTTGAGGAAAGCCTGGAGCTCTTCCTGAAGAGAGGAATAATAGACAGGGGCTTTGAGGAGGGAAGAAGGCTCAGCGTAAGGGTGGGAGGATACGAGTTTCTTCTTGTAAAGCCATCAGATGTGCCCGTCTACGTGGAAAACGGGGTGGCTGACCTTGGCGTGGTGGGCAGAGATGTGCTCCTTGAGAAAAAGCCAGACCTGTATGTGCTCCTTGACCTTGGCATAGGCTTCTGCAAGATTGTGGTGGCAGGAAAGGAGGAAGGCAGAGAAAGATACCTGAAAAGCTCTTACCTCAAGGTAGCTACCAAGTATCCACGCATCACTCAGGAGTTTTTCTCAGAAAAGGGCGTGAGATGTAAGGTAATTCCACTGAGTGGCTCTGTAGAACTGGCTCCCATCATGGGACTTTCCGACTTTATAGTGGACCTTGTGCAGACGGGAAGGACTCTGAAGGAAAACAACCTAGTGGTTGTGGAAGAGATAACCACATCCACTGCCATGCTTGTTTGCAACAGGGCAAGCTACAGAAACATGCGGGAGGAGGTGATGGAAATCTTAGAAAAGCTCTTGTAAATGCACATGGAATAGAATAAATTCAGATGAGGATAACCTACGACCCAGTGGCTGATGCGGTGTATGTTTACCTGAGGGAGGTGGAAACTGTTCGTGTGGCACGCACTGAAGAAATAGCTGAGGGTATATTAGTAGACTACGACCACGAGGGCAATCCCGTCGGCATAGAAATCCTATGGCTGAAGGAAAGGAAGGCAGACCTAAGCACCATAACCACCACCATCTACTCACATTCTGCAAGCGGATAGCTGAAGGGCGGTAGCTCCAACTCTCCGTAGGGAGTTCTTACCGGGTTCTGGAGCAGTTTTTCTATGAGCTTTAGCTTGTCCTCAAGGCTTTCCGCGGGCATACCGTAGATTTTGGCAAGCTCCTCAAGCTCTGGTGCTTTGCCCAGTTTTCTGGCTATCTCCCTTGCTATCACATACACCTTCTGGTCTATTTCGGGGTATATGTCCTTTATGAAGGTGACCACATCAGAGGAGTAAACAACTACCCTGTGAACCCTTGCCATGAGCTGAACCATCTGCTCCACCGTTGTCTGCTCGTAGATATTTACCTCTTGCCCGAATTTTAACCCAGCCATAAGCTTGCCGTTTGCCTCCTGAGCATGATATATGCAGTAAGTCTGTGGCACCTCTTCCCACCCGTGCTCCATGGCCACGCTGAGAAAGGCTCCCATAGCTTCTTCTCTGCTCTGGAATATACCGGTGAGCCTTTCAAAGTCTCCATCTTCTATAGTGGCCACCACAAGGGTGCAATCTCCTAGGGGGTATTTCTCAAAGGTGGGGGATAGCTCCTGCCAGTCTGAAAAGGGTTCAAGCCCCTTCAGGTCCTGCTGAACT
Organism: Pampinifervens navoyensis; assembly: GCF_046159715.1. Classification (NCBI taxonomy): domain Bacteria; kingdom Pseudomonadati; phylum Aquificota; class Aquificia; order Aquificales; family Aquificaceae; genus Pampinifervens; species Pampinifervens navoyensis. The sequence goes on along the minus strand of NZ_JBJXCT010000004.1, from coordinate 78,002 downwards.
TCTCTAAAAAGCTTCTGTATTTTCATTTTGCCCTCCTGACTGTGCTATAATTATACAGCTTTGACTCTTTTACTGGAGGTGGTATATTGAGCATCCTCGTTGAACTTGCAGGCAGAGCGAGGGAGATAGGCGGCGTCAGGGTTTACAAGAAGAACATAGAGCGTGTGCTTTCTGCTCTGCTCAGAAGCGGAGACTTCTGGGAAGTGGTGGACATGTCAGACCTTCCAGTCCCTGCTGCCTCTGGTATAGTGAAAACTCTGGTTGAGAGGGGCATAGCTTTTATAGATGATGAAGAGAACATAAGGCTTACCCAGAAAGGTTTTGACCTTGTGAGGGAACTGGGCATAGAGCCCTACGTGGATTACGTATGTCAGGCGTGCGAAGGCAGGGGCATACCCTTCTATGCAGACATAGACTTCTACAGAGAGTTTCTTCAGGTCACAAAGGACAGGCCAAAGGCCATAAGGGATTACGACCAGGGCTCTGTCACCCCTGAGACTACCGTTGCCAGGGTCCTCTTTATGGATTCAAGGGGCGACCTCAGGAACAAAGACATTCTAGTCCTCGGTGCAGAGGACGATCTGACGGGTCTTGCAGTTGCCCTTTCAAGGAAGGCACGCAGCGTGCTGGTTATAGATATAGACAAAAGGCTCATAGACTTTGACAATAGAATCTTCAGGGAGCTAAACATAAACAACGCAGAGGCAAGGGTCTGGGACCTCAGGAATCCCTTTCCTGAGGAGATACTCGGACATTACGATGTGTTTGTCTCAGACCCACCTGAGACACTGCCGGCTTTCAGGGCCTTTATAGGCAGGGGGATAGCAACCCTCAAGGAGGATGGCGGCGTCGGATACTTTGGTCTCACCCTCAGAGACTCCTCTGTCTTCCGCTGGAGGGACTTTCAGGTGGCGCTGACCACAGAGTTCGGTGTAGCTATAACGGACATAGTCCAGGACTTTAATGCCTACATAACATGGGATTATCATCCTGAAACAAAGGCGGCAGAGGTTGCCCCAGTTAAAAGACAACCCCAGGGCGTATGGTACAGGTCTGCGTGGTATAGAATAGAGGCTCTGCCCGGCTTTAAGAGGTGGAATGAGCCAATTTCAGAGGATGTTTTCTACCTTGATGAGGAAGGCTCCACCACTTGACACAGAACTTTATGTATGCTATACTTTATAAAGATTTAGCCCCCATCGTCTAGCCCGGTCCAGGACACCGCCCTTTCAAGGCGGAGATCGCGGGTTCGAATCCCGCTGGGGGTGCTTTACAAACATGAGCGAGAAGAGAGAAGAAAACACCCAGATAGACTATCAAGCAACAGATATAAAGGCAGTCACCGGTCTTCAACACGTTCGCCTCAGGCCCTCCATGTATATAGGAGACATAGGGGAAAGGGGCTTTCATCATCTAATATGGGAAATCCTTGACAACGCCGTGGACGAACACATGGCTGGCTATGCCAGCCATATAACAGTGATAATTCATGTAGATGGCTCTGTGGCTGTGGAGGATGATGGAAGGGGAATACCTGTAGACATTCATCCAGAGACGGGTATTCCTGCCGTTCAGATGGTCTTTACCATGCTGGGGGCAGGGGGGAAGTTTGACAAGAAGGTATACAGATACTCTGGCGGTCTTCATGGCGTGGGTGCATCTGTGGTAAATGCCCTCTCCGAGTGGCTTATGGTGGAGGTTTACAGGGAGGGCAAAATTTACAAGCAGGAATACAGGAGAGGAGAGCCACTTTACCCTGTGAAGGTGGTGGGTAGCACCACAAGGCGCGGGACAAAGGTGGTTTTCAAGCCTGACCCGGAGATTTTTGAAACTACAAAAATAAAGTTTGACATAGTGGAAAGACGCATAAGGGAGCTGGCATACCTCAATCCCGATTGCACCTTCAGACTGATAGACGAAAGAAGTGGCAAGGACATAACCTTCAGGTTTGAGAAGGGCATAGAGGACCTTGTGAGGTTTCTCTCTGCTGGCAAAGAGCCCCTCTTTGAGGAGATTATAAGAATCAGAGGAGAAAGAGACGGAGTTTATGCGGATATAGCCTTCAGTTATACAAAAGACTACAGGGAGTCTGTGGAGACCTTTGTAAACAACATAAAGACCCTTGAGGGTGGGACACACCTTACAGGCTTCAGGTCTGGGCTTACAAAGGCGGTTATGAAGGTCCTTCCCAGCATAAAGCTGCAAAAAGAGCTAAAGGAAACCATAACAGGCGAAGACCTCAGGGAAGGTCTTGTGGCAGTCATATCCTGCAGGGTGCCAGAGCCGCAGTTTGAGGGTCAGACAAAAACCAAGCTGGGAAACCAGAATGTAAAAAACATAGTGGAGTCCATAACCTACGAATACCTCTCTGAATACTTTGACACCAACAGAGACCTTTTCAGACTTATAGTGGAAAAGGCTGTGGAGGCTGCCCTTGCAAGAGAAGCTGCCAAGAAGGCAAAGGAGCTGGTGCGGAGAAAGTCTCCCCTTGAGGATTCCTCTCTTCCCGGAAAGCTGGCGGACTGCTCTGAAAAGGACCCCAGCAAGTGTGAGATATTCATAGTGGAGGGCGAATCGGCAGGTGGCTCTGCCAAACAGGGCAGAGACAGGAGAACTCAGGCAATCCTGCCCCTAAGGGGCAAAATCCTTAATGTGGAGAAGGCAAGGCTTGACAAGGTTTTCTCCAACGAAGAGGTCAGAACCATAGTGAGCTCCCTTGGCTGTGGCATAGGTGAAGACCTTGACACTTCAAAGCTAAGGTATCACAGAATAATATTGATGACGGATGCTGACGTGGACGGCTCGCACATAAGGACGCTCCTTCTTACCTTCTTTTACAGATACATGCCAAAGCTGATAGAAGAGGGGCACCTTTACATAGCTCAGCCGCCCCTTTACAGGGTCAAAAAGGGCAAGAAGGTTCAGTATCTCAAAGATGATAGGGAGCTTGAGGGCTTTCTGCTCAAAGCCCTTGAAGAAGAAGCATTGCTCACAGACAGCAATGGAACAGAGCTCAGGGGTGAGGCACTCCTCCAGGTCCTTAGAGAAATCAGAGATATTGAAGAAAGCTACAGGGCAATAGCAAGGCTCAAGGGTGAGGACATTCTCAGAGCCCTTCTGACCGCAGGGCTTACGGAGGAAAGCCTCAGAGATGCTTCAACCCTCAGCCAGAAGGTGAAAGAGCTGGAGAAAGAGCTCCCAGACATGGTCATAGATGTGCGCTATGACAGGCTTGAGGATGCCTATGAAATAGTCTTCAGAGACAGGCTTACGGGCAGAAGGGTAATGGTGGATGCGGACTTCCTTTCTTCTCTCTCTTACAGGTCCCTCCTTGAGGGCTCTAAGGTGAGGTTTCCCGTGAAGGTTTCTTACGAAAGGAAGACGGTGGAGATTGAAGCTCCTCAGGACTTTTATTCAAAGGTTTTTGAGCTCGTCAAAGAGTCCTTTGAAATACAGAGATATAAAGGTCTTGGGGAGATGAACCCAGAACAGCTCTGGGAAACCACCATGAACCCGGCCACAAGGAGGCTTCTGAAGGTTACCATAGAAGACGCTGCAGAGGCAGACAGGATATTCTCCATACTGATGGGAGAAGAAGTGGAGCCCAGAAGGGAGTTTATAGAGGCCTATGCAAGAGAGGTAAGGAACCTTGACGTTTAAGAGAATAGTAGTGGGCATAGATGGCTCAAGTGCTGGCTGGACTGCCAAGGATTACGCCTTTGAGCTGGGGGAGAAGCTATCCATTCCTGTGGTGGGCGTTCACATAATAGACAGCAGGCTTCTGGAGGAGAGCTTTCTGGAAGACCTTGCTGGCGTGCTGGGCTTTACCTATTATCTGGGCATATCCCAGAAGGTGAGAGATTTCTTTGAGGAGCAGGCAAATGCCCTGATTGAGGAGTTTCTCACTGAAGGAAGGCAGAGAGGAATAAGGGTTTCCTCTTTCCAGACGGTGGGAATTCCCTATGAGGAGCTTGTTAATCAGGTAGACCCGGAGGACCTTCTCATAATCGGGAGAAGCGGGAAAAGACCGGTGAGGGGCTTTCTTCTGAGCTCCACTGCAGAGGTGGTATCAAGAAGGAGCAGGGCTCCCGTTATGCTTGTGCCTGAAGAAAAGGCCCCAGTAAGCAATATATGTGTTGCCTACGACGGAGGAGAGGTATCAAAGAAGGTCCTGAAACTGGCAAGAGAGCTTTCAGGGATATACGGTGCCCGGCTTCATGCCCTCTACGTAGGAGAAGAGCCACCTGAAAAGCCCGAGGGAGTTGAGCTTCAGGTTGTGCCCGGGATACCGGAAGAAAGAATATTAAGCCACTGTCAGGAGACAGGTGTTGACCTTCTTCTTATGGGTGCTTACTCAAAGGGTAGGGTTAGGGAGCTTTTCCTTGGAAGCGTCACCAGCTTTGTGATGCATCACATAAACATACCCCTTCTTCTGGTGAAGTGATATGGGGAAGCTCTATGTGGTGGCTACGCCCATCGGAAACCTCAAAGACATAACCCTGAGGGCTCTTGAGGTCCTCCAGAGCGTGAACTTTATAGCCTGTGAAGACACAAGGAGAACCCTCATACTGCTAAACCACTACAACATAAAGGAAAAAAAACTCATATCCTACTACGAGCCCAAGGAAAGCGTGCAGGTGCCAAAGGTGCTCAAGCTCCTTGAAAAGGAAGACGTGGCGCTGGTGAGCGATGCGGGCATGCCATCCATTTCAGACCCGGGTTACAGGCTAATTAGAGCCTGCATAGAAAAGGGCATTCCAGTGGAGGTCGTCCCCGGACCAAGTGCAGTGCTTACAGCCCTTGTGGGCTCGGGCCTGCCCACCGACAGGTTTGCCTTTGTGGGCTTTTTGCCACGAAAGGGGCTTGAGAAGTTCTATGAAGAGCTAAAAGCTTATACAGACACTACCCTCATAGCCTTTGAGTCACCCAACAGACTCCTGAAAAGCTTGCAGGCGATGGAGAAAGTCTACGGTGGGGAGCTTCCCGTTTGCGTTGCCAGAGAGCTCACAAAGCTTCACGAAGAATACATCAGAGGTAAACTTTCTGAGGTGCTCAAAGAGCTGGAAGGCAGGGGAGATATAAAGGGTGAGGTGGTTGTGTCGTGGAGGATTTCATGACAGACCCACAGCTCCTTGACCGCTGGGATAAGGAATACTTCTGGCATCCTTTCACCCAGATGAAGGTCTACCGGGAGGAGGAAAACCTCATATTTGAAAGGGGAGAGGGCGTTTATCTGTATGACATAAAGGGGAGGAGATTTATTGATGCCATATCTTCGCTGTGGTGCAACGTGCACGGACACAACCACCCAGAGCTAAACAGAGCCCTCATTGAACAGCTTCAGAAGGTGGCTCACACCACCACCCTCGGAAGCTCCAACGTGCCTGCCATATTGTTGGCAAAAAGGCTCATGGAGATTGCTCCAGAGGGTCTTACAAAGGTCTTTTATTCGGAGGACGGTGCGGAGGCAGTGGAGATTGCCCTCAAGCTGGCTTATCAGTACTGGAGAAACATAGGAGAAAGGAGAAGGGTCTTTATTACCCTTTCGGAAGCCTACCATGGGGACACCCTTGGAGCGGTAAGCGTTGGAGGCATTGACCTTTTTCATGGCACCTACAGAGACCTGCTCTTTGAAACCATAAAGCTACCTTCACCCTACCTATTCTGCAGAGAGAGATATGGCGGGCTCTGTGAAGAGTGCAGGGATGAGCTTTTGAGCATGCTGGAGGAGACTCTCAAGAGCAGGGATGACATTGTGGCAGTTAGCCTTGAGGCGGGCATTCAGGGTGCAGCGGGCATGCTTCCCTTTCCAAGGGGCTTTTTAAGGGGTGTGAGAGAGCTAACGAGAAAGTACAACACACTCCTTATAGTGGACGAGGTGGCAACGGGCTTTGGAAGGACGGGAAGTATGTTTTACTGTGAGCAGGAAGGGGTTAGCCCTGACTTTATGTGCCTCGGAAAGGGCATCACTGGAGGATATCTTCCCCTTGCGGCAACGCTCACCACAGAGGAGGTCTTCAACGCCTTTCTGGGAGAGTTTGGAGAGCTAAAGCACTTCTATCATGGACACACCTACACGGGCAACAACCTCGCCTGTGCGGTGGCTCTGGCAAACCTTGAGGTCTTTGAGAAGGAGAAAACTCTGGAAAAACTCCAGCCCAAGATAGAGCATCTCTCAAAGAGGCTCCAGGAGTTCTGGGAGCTTCCCCACGTGGGAGATGTGCGACAGCTGGGCTTTATGGCAGGCATAGAGCTGGTAAAGGACAGAAGCACCGGCGAGAAGTTCCCCTACGGAGAAAGAACCGGCTTTAAGGTTGCTTACAGATGCAGAGAAAGGGGCGTCTTTCTCAGACCCCTGGGCGATGTGATGGTGCTCATGATGCCACTGGTGATAAGCCTTGAGGATATGGACTATGTGCTGGACACTCTCAAGTGGGCTATAGCTCAGCTTTGAACCTGTCCTTCAGTGTTTCTGTCTCCACAAAGAGCTTTTTTGAGAAGTCCACCACCACTTCTAAAAGTTCGCCAAGCTCTTCCGGGAGGTATGTGTGAGCTATCTTGTTTCTCAGAAGCCTCGCACTGAGCCAGAGCTCCGCATCTTTAACAAAACCCGCCCTCTAAAGCCTGAGAAGTCTGTTTCTCAGAGTGTCTGACTTTTTGCCAAAAAGATACAGCTCAAGGGTGGTAAAAAAGCTCAGTACGGTTTCCACAAACTTTTCAAACCTGAAGCTCATAGCATCATACCTTTCAAGCTCCTCCGGCTCATATTCCCTCTTTGGGTCGTAGGGTGTGTAGCCCTTTATGGAAGCCTCCAGAAGTCTTTTGCTTTTCAGCACATCTTCAAAGCTCTTCTGGACGAATCCTTTTTGCATTCTTCAGCATCTCTCTGAAAAAGGGCTTATCTCTGTAGACGAGCACGTCTATGTCCTGCTCGCATTCCATGAAAAACTTTGTCTGAACTCTGAGGGCGAGCTCTACGGGGTTTTCCGGCTTTGAAGGAATCAGCAATATGTCTATGTCCCCACCCCTGAGGTCGTCCCTCAGCCTTGAGCCAAAGAGATAAACCTCACCCTCAAAGCCTTCAAGTGCTTTCTTTAGAGCCCTTCTCTCCTCCTCCGACAGCCTCATCGCACAGCCTCAACAATTCTACCCTGTTTCCCCTGTCCGTCTCAAAGACTTTCTGGGTCTGTGTCTTTGCTCTGAGCACATAACCAAGGGCAAGAGGTCTGAGAGGGCTCACAGAAGTTATAACGCCTATGTCTTTGTCTTCATGCCTTATCTTCTCACCCTCTGAAAGCCCCTCACCTTCAAAGAGTGCCAGCACCCTCGGAAGCCTTCCCCTGTAGTGGACCCTTGCTATGGCTTCCTGACCCACATAACAGCCCTTTGTAAGGCTTATGGCATATTTTAGAAGGCACGCCTCAAGAGGGGAAAAGCCATCCTTTAACTCTTTGCCAAGCGCTGGCACGAGCCTTTCAACCCTGAGGTCTTCAAACTCCTCCTCAGAGAGCTCTTTTCCGGGAAGCTCCAGACCCGAGAGGTCTCCCACAAGGTCGTAGCCCTTCTCTCTGAGCCTTATGGGGTTGCAGGCTACAAGAACACCCTTCGCCTCCCTTACCTCACCCTCCTGCTGTGCAAAACCGAAGCGAGAAAGGAGAAACTCATCTACACCTTCACCAAAGACAAAAACATGCTCCATGCTGAGCACCTCAAAGTAAACCCTCATGGAGAGCTTAAGACGGTTGAACTCCTCCACCACCCTATCAGGGTCAAGGGGGGTATCAAGCAGGTAGCTGTCCCCCAGCCTGTAGACAAAAAATTCCCCTATAGGAAAGCCGTTCTGTCTGAGCCAGAGGTTGTAAGTGAGGGTGTTTTCTTTCATACCCTTTATGTCGTTGGTGAGCAGGTTGTGCAGGAAGGCGGTATGCTCTTCTGCCATGCCCTTTGGAAGTAATTTACCGGTTTTTCCGTAGACCTTTATCTTTCCTCTCCTTAACCTGAGCCATTGCATAGGTGAAAATTATCTGAAAAGCAGAACTCCCTTTCAATGACAGGGGTCAAGCCTACGTCTTTCTCAGCTTCACGAAACCATAAAGCACCATCAGGATGGTCAGTCCGGCCATCAGGTAGACTACAAACTCCTTCAAAAGATGTGGAACTACAAAAAGAAGGATTATGGCTGTGGCTATCATAAAGCCGAGGGTTATAACGCTCATGGCGAGTCTGTTTATATCTTTTCTAAGGTCTTCAATAAGCTTTTCCTCTCCAGTATAATCAACGGATACCCTCAGCTCTCCTCTCTCCAGCTCTCTTAAGAACTTCTTTGTCTTTGGCACCGCCTCAAGCCCCAGCTTCGTGAGCATTAGAGTGTTCTTCACAAACTCACTTTTTGTGAGCATGGGAAATATCATGCGCCTGAACCCCTTTTTCACAAGAGGCTCTATCTCCTTAACAAGCCTGAAGTCCGGGTCAAGCTGTATGGCAGTCCCCTCCGCAAGAGCGAGGGTTTTAAGAAGAAGGAATAGGTCTGAGGGCAGTTTCATCCTGTATTTGTAGGAAAGCCTCAGAGTGTCGTTCACTACCTTGGAGAGTTTGACCTCCCTCACGGGTTGCATAAAGTAGTAAGAAAAGAGTATTTCAAGCTCCCTGCTGAGGAATTTCTCGCTCCTTGTTCTCGCAGAAACTCCAAGATCGTAGAGGGCATCCATCACAAGGTCAAGGTCATTCCTGAGTATGCCATACATGAGCTGAAAGAGGTTTAGCCTGTCCATGTTGCTCACAGTGCCCACCATGCCGTAGTCCAGAAGGGCTATTCTTCCATCTTTCATGACAAGAAAGTTCCCCGGATGTGGGTCAGCATGGAAGAAGCCATCTTCAAATATCATCTTTATGTATATCCTTGCACCTCTCTTCGCAAGAGCCCTGAGGTCGTATCCCGCTTTTGTTAGTTCAGGCACGCTGTTTATCTTTATGCCCTCCACATACTCAAGGCACAGAACCCTCCTCGTAGTGTAGTCCCAATAAACCTCTGGCATGTAGACACCCCTGTAATCCTGAAAATTCTTTCTAAAGGTTTCACAGTTCCTCCCCTCCCTTATGTAGTCCAGTTCATTCCTTATGGTGTAAGAAAACTCCTCCACAAGGGACTGTATGTTCCACCTTCTACCAAGTTCTGTTCTTGAAGCTCTTTCTGCAAACTCTTCAAGTATGGCAAGGTCCTCTTCTATTTCCTTCTCTACACCGGGCTTCTGGACCTTGAGCACTACCTCCTTTCCATCCTTTAGCCTTGCCCTGTGCACCTGCCCTATGGATGCGGAGGCAAGGGGCTCATCCTCAAAGTATTCAAAGACCTCCTCCACAGGCTTGCCAAGCTCTTCTTCAATTATCCTCCTTATCTGCTCCGGTTCCGAGGGTGGAACCCTGTCCTGAAGTTTTGAAAGCTCAAGTATGTAGCTTTCTGGCATAATGTCTGGCCTAGTGCTGAGTATCTGACCTATCTTTATGAAGGTTACTCCAAGCTCCTCAAAAGCAAGCCTAAGATGTTCCTCCTCCCTGTAGGGCTCCTTCTTCTTTCTGTGTCCCATGACACCCCAGTGGAAGGGAAGTAAATAACCAAGTCCAGCTTTTGCCAACACAAAGCCAAAGCCATGCTTTGCAAGAACTTTTGCTATGTGTAGTTTCCTTCTGGTGTGTGCCATATTTAAAGCATACCTAAAACCCTATGACCTCTGCTATAATCTTTTAACCTAAAAATCTTCTGGAGGCAGGCATGAAGCTGCACGAGCATCAGGCAAAGGAGCTTCTGAAAAGATACGGACTACCCGTTCCAGAGGGAAGGGTTGCCTTTTCTCCACAGGAGGCTCTGCAGGCGGCAGAAGAACTCGGTGAGTTTCCCCTTGTGGTAAAGGCACAAGTGCACTGTGGTGGGCGTGGAAAGGCTGGAGGCGTAAAGCTGGTCAGGAATATGGATGAGCTTCAGCAGGCGGTAGAGGGAATGCTTGGCAAGGTTCTCAAAACCTTTCAGTGTCCCGATGGCAAGCCCGTCAGCAGGGTCTGGATAGAGAAGGCGACCAACATTGAAAGGGAATACTACCTTTCCATTACCCTTGACAGGGCGGTTTCAAAGCCCGTGCTCATGGCTTCTTCGGAAGGTGGTATGGAAATAGAGGAAGTGGCAAAGGAAAAGCCCGAAGCCATACACATGCTACACATAGACCCAGCCCTTGGTCTTATGCCCTCTCAGGCAAGAAAAATAGCCTTCAGACTGGGGCTTCCGGTAAACGAGTTTGTGAAGATAGCTCTGGCTCTATACAGAGCATACATGGAGCTGGATGCAAGCCTTGTGGAGATAAACCCTCTTGTGCTCACTAAGGAGGGAAGCCTTGTGCTTTTAGACGCCAAGGTGGAGCTGGATGACAATGCCCTCCTCAGGCACAGAGACCTTGAAGAAATTGAAGACCTCACCCAGCTTGACCCCCTTGAGGTGGAGGCAAAAAAATACAACCTCAACTACATAAAGCTGGATGGGAACATAGGCTGTATGGTAAACGGTGCAGGACTTGCCATGACCACCATGGACATAATAAAGCTTGCCGGAGGCGAGCCCGCCAACTTCCTTGACGTGGGTGGAGGAGCAAACGTGGAACAGATAGCCAACGCCTTCAGAATACTCATGGCAGACCCAAATGTAAAGGCAGTCTTTATAAACATCTTTGGTGGAATTCTGCGTTGCGACAGGCTGGCAAATGGTCTCATAGAGGCAGCAAAAATCGTGGAGATAAAGGTGCCCGTGGTTGTCCGCATGGAGGGCACCAACGTTGAGGAGGGAAGAAGACTCCTTGCAGAATCTGGGCTCAACTTCATAAACGCAGAGGACATGTGGGATGGAGCCAAAAAGGCAGTGGAGAAGGCATCTAAAGGAGGTTAGACCATGTCAATCCTTGTAGACAAAAACACAAAGGTAGTCGTTCAGGGCATCACGGGTAAAGAGGGCTCTTTCCATGCCACCCAGTGCAAGGCATACGGCACTCAGGTGGTGGCAGGTGTTACGCCCGGCAAGGCAGGTCAGCAGGTGGAGGGTATACCTGTTTTCAACACCGTAGAGGATGCAGTCAGAGAAACCGGTGCCAACTGCTCTCTTATATTCGTCCCTCCAGCTTTTGCAGGGGATGCTATAGTGGAGGCCCTTGATGCAGGCATAAGGCTTGTAGTCTGCATCACCGAAGGCATACCCGTCAGGGACATGATGATGGTAAAGGACTATATGAGGAAAAACTACCCTGATGCAAAGCTTATAGGACCCAACTGCCCCGGGGTGATAACCCCTGGAGAGGCAAAGGTGGGCATAATGCCCGGACACATATTTAAAAGAGGAACAATCGGCATAGTTTCAAGGAGCGGAACGCTCACCTACGAAGCCTCTTACCAGCTCACCCAGTATGGGCTTGGACAATCCACTGCCGTGGGCATAGGCGGGGACCCTGTGCACGGGCTTTCTCACAGGGATGTTATTGCCATGTTCAACGAAGACCCGGAAACGGAAGCCATACTCATGATAGGGGAGATCGGTGGAACCGCAGAGGAAGAGGCGGCGGAGTATATAAAGGGCTATGTAAAAAAGCCCGTCTTTGCCTACATAGCTGGCATAACCGCACCACCGGGAAGACGCATGGGACACGCAGGAGCCATAATAAGCGGAGGTAAAGGCACCGCTCAGGCAAAGATGGAAGCTCTCAGAGATGCAGGGGTTCATGTTATAGAAAACCCTGCCTTCATAGGTAAGAGAGTGGCGGAGACACTTGGCAGGCTATGATTAAGTTTATATTGATAAATTGAACCTGTGATATATTTTTTAAACTCAATCTTTTCAAAGGAGGTGTTAATATGGCTTTGAAGACTATGGTTGACCCAGACACCTGTACCTCATGCGAGCTCTGCTACGATAGAGTTCCAGAGGTTTACAAGAATAGAGGCGATGGCATAGCTGAAGTTGTCAGCCCCGGACCCGACGGTTGGATGATGGTGCCTGCCGAGCTAGAGAACGAGGTTAAAGAGGTTACAGACGAATGCCCGAGCGGGTCCATAATAACGGAAGAAGTTTAAGGATAAAGGTTGACATAGATACCTGCACCGCATGCGAGCTCTGCTACGACAGACTACCAGAGGTCTTCGTTGATAGGGGGGATGGCATCCCCCTCGTTATGATAAAAGTGCCCCTTGAGAGCGTCTACGGGGAGCTTCTTCAGGTAGCAGAGGACTGTCCCAGCGGCTCTATCATTCTTTACTGAGTTGGACAGGATTGTTTTTCTCGGAACTGCAGGCGGTAGAGCGAGCGTATTCAGGTTTTTGAGAAGGTCTGGAGGTTTTTTGCTCTTCCTTTCGGGAAACACAGTGCACGTGGACCCCGGACCAGGAGCCTTTGTTTATCTTCATCAAATGGGGATTGACCCGCGACATATTGACCTTGTAGTTCTCTCTCATATACATCTTGACCACTCCTCTGACGTGAACTCTGTGATAGAATCGGCCACCGATGGCGGAAAGATAAGGCGCGTGGCGCTGTTTGCTCCAAGGTCGGCCTTTGAGGGACAGCACAGAGTAGTTTTGCCTTTCATAAGAGAAAGGCTTGCAATGGAGGGCTTTCTGAAAGAAGGAGAAGAACTCTCCTACGGGACTGTAAATGTAAGTGCAGTTATGAAACATACCCATCACGGTGCAGAAACCTATGCCCTTCTGTTTAACCGTAAGGTCCTCTACGTATCCTGTGCTCTGTATGAAGACAGAATGCTGCAGGCATATCCCCATAATGTGGATTTAATGATTATAAACACCACCCTCTACAGGAAGACAAAGCCCATAGACCATCTTACCGTTGAGGATGCAGAAAAGCTCATAGCCAACCTGAAACCCAGGAAGGTTATACTTACCCATTTTGGGTATGAGTTCCTGACACAGCATGACCCAGAGAGGGTCGCTGAGGAATTATCCCATAAATACGGAATTCCCGTCCTTTCAGCAAAAGACTTCATGGAGGTAAGCCTTTAGTGCTTGAGCACCTCTTCCCCCAGCTGAAAAAATGGGCAGAGGAGTTTGTGCAGGAGCATGGCTATACAGCCCTCTTTTTGCTCTCCTTTACAGAGTCCATAATACAGCCGGTCCCACCCTACCCTTTTATAGTAAGTGCTCCCATATTCAGGCTAAGCCCCTATACTGCTGGGCTGGTTGCTTTTGCAGGGAATATACTGGGTGCTCTGGTTGCCTACTATCTTGCAAAGTTTCTTGGAGAGGCCTTTGTAAAAAAGATTTTTGGCAAAAGGCTGTATCTGAAGGGAGAAGCCCTCTTCAACAGATATGGCTTCTGGGCTGTTCTTGTGGGAGAACCTTACAAGCTGGTGTGCTGGCTTGCGGGGCTTTTCCACATGCCCCTGTGGAGCTTTATAGTGGCAAGCCTTATAGCAAGGGCACTGAGGATTGGAGTCTTCGTTCTCTTCGGGGATGTTCTGGAGAGGATTCTGAATTAATGGGTGCGGGAGGACTCGAACCCCCAACCGGGCGGTTATGAGCCGCCCGCTCTGCCATTGAGCTACGCACCCTCAGAAAAGATATTATAAAACCTCTTGACAAGCTTTGCAACCCTGTGGTAGAGTTTTGGAAACTAGGCCAGGGAGGTATAGTCATGAAGAAGTATATCTTTGCCATTGCCCTGGTGGGAGCTCTCTGCAAGCCCATAATGGACGCGTCTCCCATGGGTATAGGTGGGCCTTCAGAGGTCTCTTACCAGAGCGGTGAACAGCCCGGCGATGAAATTTTTGACGTTGATACGGTAAGCAAGATTATAGCCACTGAGATGTCTCTTGAAGAGGCCATGAGGGAGCTTGTCAATGTGAAAACCGTTGAGACTGTAAGACCAGACCTCTGGCCCGTTGTGGGTGTTATAACCTCCGACTACGGATGGAGAAATATGGGAGGAAGAAGGGAGTTTCATACTGGAATAGACATATCGGCACCCTATGGGACCCCAGTGGTTTCAGCGGCAGAAGGCAGAGTCATATATGCAGGATGGATAAGAGGCTACGGAAAGACTGTAATAATCTATCATGGTTATGGCTTTGCCACCATATATGCTCATTTATCAGACATCAAGGTTTCCTACTCAGACAGGGTTGTAAAGGGTCAGATAATAGGAAGTGTGGGAACCACCGGAAGAGCCTTTGGTCCACATCTCCACTATGAGGTTCTGAAATACGGAGTGAGGCAGAACCCCATAGCCTATCTGCCTTAGAGAAGCCCCCTTCTCTTCAGGGCATCTTCGTATATCCTTTTGTAGAGGTGATTCCACTCTGGAGTGCCTTCCACGATTCTCTTTGAGTAGGACCTTATCCTTTCTCTCACCTCTCTGTCTATCTCTTCTTCTTCCTTTACTGCCTCCATGAGTATTTCCCTTATCCTGTTTCTTATGATACCGGGCTCCTCGTATATCTCCACTTCAGGGTCTTCCATTATCATATCCCTTATCCTGTGGGCTATCTGGTTCATCCTCTCCCTTCTACTTGTGTGTATGTTCATCTCCTCTGCCAGCTTGCTCCTGACTGTTTTGTATGCTGTTCTGTAATCAAGACTGGTTTCTTCAAGAAGCTCAAGCTTTTCTTTGAGTATCTCCTTCGTTTTTTCATCAAGCAGTCTCTCCTGCTCCTCTGCTTCCCTGAATATGGCAACTATCTTTTTCTTAAAGGCATAAGGGTCCTCCGGCTCTATTATTCTTTCATTTTCATAAAGTTCCTTTAAAATCCTGTCTGCTATTCTCTCCACAAGCTTCTCGGGTAGCCTCATACACCGCCTCCTAAATCTTATCAATTATATCATATAAAACACTCAAGAAGGTTCATTACCTCTTGCGTATATCCACCGTCATCCTCGTTAATTATCAGAGGTTTTTCAATAACCGGGTATGGTCTTAGATTTTTTAAACCATGTATGCGCACTATTTTTGAGTTTTTATGCAGTTTTGGATAAAAAAATCTAAGGTGTGCTGCTTCTATTCTGTTGTTTTTCATGTGTATAATAGCATCTACCAGACGACCTGAAGCTATTAGAAGGTTAAAATGTCCTCCATCTTTAAGCAGAAAGCCTGCAGTTTTTATAAAATCTTCAAGACTTGTATCTGTCTCATGATGATACTGATTGTAGGTTGATTGTCCCCTATAGAAGGGTGGATTGGCAACTACCACGTTAAAACTCTGTGCCCCTAAAAAATCCCTTGCCTTTCTGAGGTCAAGCTCAAGAATATGAATTTTCTCTTCCAGTTTGTTGAGTATTACATTTTCTTTCAGAAGTTCAAGCATTAAATGGTCTCTCTCCATAGCCCAGACCTCACAACCATATCTGAGAGCTGTAAGTATGGAAAGAGCGCCAAAGCCTGCACCAAGGTCAAGAACTCTTGAGTTTTTCTTTATGCCCCTGAGGTTTGCCACAAAAAGAACTTCCACTATGGAGAGCCTGTGGGCTTTTGGTTGTCTGAACCTTACCTTCCCCCTGAAAAAAACAAACTCCTTAAACTCTTCCAAACCTCTCAACGAGTTCGAGCAGTGTTCTAGCCCTTTCCCTGACCTTTTCCCACTCTTCTATCTCCTCCATGGTCTGGGCTGTTGCCAGCTTTCTCATCGCCTGGTCAAAGAGCTCCTTCTCTTTACCCGGGTCAATATCCCCCATGTTGTAAGCTTCCTCTGCAAGAATTATGACCTTTTCTGGAGTCACATCCACAAAGCCATAGGTGACCGCAACACCGTTTTCCATCTTACCGTCAAAGTAAACAAGCCCGGGCTTGAGCATGGTCATGAGATACATATGCTTTTCAAGAACACCTATTTCACCCTCTGCAGTGGGTATGTTTACAGAGTGAACCTCCCTTGAAAAATGTAGTCCCTGGGGCGTTACTATTTCCACCTTTATCATGGCGTTAAAATTATACCATGAAGGTATATGCCCTCGGAAAACTCTCGCGCATGCTCTCCACAACCCTTTTCCACGCGATGGCAGAGCTGGGTTATACAGGACTTGTCCTCTGTGAGCCAGAAGACACTTATGTGAGTCTTGGTTACTTTGACAGGGCTCAGGAGCTCATAGACCTCAAAAGGTGCAGGGAGCTCAGCATAGGAATCATAAGGAGGCAGATTGGGGGAGGTGCAGTCCTGCTTGCGCCAGGTCAGGTTTTTTACCAGCTTATACTTCCAAAGAATCTGGTCCCCTTCAGGGTAGAGGACGCCTATAAGAAGCTCTCTCAGCCCGTCATAAGGGCTTATAATAGGCTCGGGCTTGAGGTGGAATACAGACCTATAAATGACCTTTTGGTGAAGGCATCACAGAGGAAGATAAGCGGGCAAGGGGCAGGAGACATAGGAAAGTTCTTTGTGTTTGTGGGAAACATTCTTATGAGCTTTGACCCTGACCTTATGGCAGAACTTTTTTTGCTTCCCCATGAGGCTCTCAGAGAAGAGGTCAGAGGGAGTCTCTGGGAAAACATAGGATGGCTGGAGAGGGAGCTGGGAAGGTCTTTCTCTTTTGAGGAGGTCTCTGGGGCTCTGCTTGAGGAGTTTGTGCAGGAGTTTGAATTTGATGGATACGCGGAAGTGCCCTCCGATGCCCTCGAGCTTGCAGAAAAGCTAAGAATAGATATGACCTCAGAGGAGACCATACTTGAGGACACGGGAAGAAGGCACGAAGCCATAAAAATAAGGGAGGGGGTGTATGTCTGGAAGGGCTAACCTATATTTTAAAAAACCATGCTGAAGACAGAAGAGATTAGAGAGCTCTACGAGAAGGATTTTTACAGATGGGTGCATGAAAACCTTGAGCTTCTGAGGAAAGGGGAATACGACCTCGTAGACTGGGAGAACCTTCTTGAAGAGGTTGAGTATATGGCGAGAAAGTATGAGGATGAGCTTAAGGAAAGGCTTGGAGTTTATATGGAGCACAGGTATAAGATAGAAAACTTCAAGAAACTTGCCGGGAACGAAACAGCCGGGTCTGGATGGAATAAAAGCATATTAAACCAGCTTGTTGAAATATCAAGAATACTTGAGGATAACCCGAGCCTCAGGAGTAAACTTCCGGGGCTTTTACAGCCCGCATGGGGTTACGCTTTAAAGAGGCTAAAGGCATGGCTTATCAGAAACAAGTTCAACCCAGAAGACTTCAACCTGCCAGAAATGTGTCCCTATGGCTACGAGGACATTATGAAGGATATTGCTAAATTTTAGACAGTGCTTTACGATAATAAGAAGAGGGAGGTGTAAATGTTTGGTGCTACCTTTGGCATAGTGGCTCAGGGGCTTGAACTTTTCAGAAAGTCTGCAGACATCAGAAACAGAAACATACTGAACGCCAACAATCCCGACTACGCCCAGGAAGACCCGGTCATAAAGAGCCTTGCACCCGTGGGTATAAGGCTGGAGGATATTCTCAGAAGTCAGAACTTTTACTACATGTCTCTGAGAAATCAGAAGCTCTCGGTGGTCTCCTCCCTTGACACCGCCATAAAGGGAAACTCTCAGATAGAAAACCTCTTTCAGGAGTTTACTCAAGGGCTGGGGGGTAGCGAATACATAAACCGCTTTTTCACCGCCTACCAGAACCTGATGAAAGAGCCCACAAACGAAGGAGCAAGAAGTGAACTCTTAAACTCTGCCCAGAGCCTTATTTCATACCTGAAGGACAGAAGAAAGGACATGGACAGAACCCTTGCCAGCACGGACTATGACATGAGGCAATACATAGGCAGGATAAACACACTCACAAAAAAGATTGCTCAGATAAATCAGGAAATACTCACGGGCTATGCCCAGACTTACGCAAGAGGAAGAGATTACAAAAATCTTCTGGATGAGAGAGATAGATATCTCAGAGAACTGTCTGAGCTTATAAACATACAGGTTCAGGAGGATAATATGGGCAGGGTAAGGGTGGAGACAAGCCAGGGCTTTGTGCTTGTAGAGGACAGATACAGCTGGGAGCTGAAATACGACTCTGGAAGCAGAAGAGTTATGTGGAAGTCAAAAGATGGTTCAGAGGTGGACATAAGCGGTCTCATAAGCGGAGGAAAAGTCAGAGGGCTTCTGGACTTTCAGAAAGACCTTCTGGATTACATAAACCAGCTTGAGGGGATAGGCAAAAAGCTCATAAGCGAGGTAAAACTGCCCCTTAACGCACAGGGAACGAACAGCTGGTTCTGGCTCAGAAATGTAAGCGACCCAACTGCACCCCTTGGCTTTTCAGGAAGCATAACCTTTAACTTTCCCGGTGGCCCTGTGGTTATAAGCTACAACTCCACAGACAGCCTCAACGACATCATAAACGCCATAAACACAGACCCAACCCTCAGCCCCAACTTTACCGCAAGCCTTGTTCCAAACCCTGACGGAAGCTACACCATGCAGATAACAGCCAGCGACCCCAGCTATACTGTAGAGGAGAGCAACAACCTTATTCAAAGGTCTGAACCCCTCTTTACAGGAACGGGAATAGGGGACATGGCTCTGAACCCCAACATAAACACATACGTGCAGAACCTTGATTACGAAAAGGCTGACGAGTTTATGGACTTTTCAAGGAGCTGGTGGGAAGGTGTAAAGGCTCTATACAATGGGCTTGTAGATAGAGTTGCCTCAAGGCAGAATGACCTCAAAACAAAGCATGAGATAGAGAGGGCACTCCTTGACTCTCTGAACGCAAGGCTTCAGGAGATGCAGGGGGTTTCAATAGACAATGAATTTATTGAACTCATGAAGCTCCAGAGGAGCTACGAAGCCCTTGCAAGAACCATAAACGCCATGGATGAGATGCTTCAGGCAACGCTGAATATGGTGTGAGGTGAGAGGCCATGAAGGTGCCAGATAACCTGCTCTTTTCCCTGTTTCAGGAACAGGATGCAAGGATAAGAAAACAGCTTTCAGAAAAATCTCTTGAGATTGCCACCGGCAGGAAGTATCAGAGTATATCCGACGAGCCATCAGCCACCTACAATGTGCTTGAGCTTAAAAAAGAGATATCCCAGCTTTCTCAATATGCAAAGAACAGGCTGTTTGCGGACACAGCTCTGAGCTATTCAGACTTTAACCTGGGGAAGATAGAAGACAGTCTGAAACTCCTTTATGCAAAGACCATACAGGCTAAGAATCAGACGCTTCAGCCAGACCAGCTCTTGGCAATAGGAGAACTCTTTTCCTCAAGCCTAAGGTCTCTTCTTGACAGAGTAAACGACCAGCTGGGAGGAAACTACATCTTTGGAGGTGCAAGTCTTACTCAGAAGCCCTTTGATGATAACACACTTGAATACAGAGCTTCTTCAGAGGGTTTTAAGGTGTGGCTTTCAGACAGCTACAGGGTTGATGCCCTTCTGAACGGGGCAGAGACCTTTGGTCTCAACGTGGCAATCTCAAGGGCAACCTTTTCAAGCCCTGGCACAAACTTCAGCAACTCTGGCACTTTGAATATAACGGTGGGAACCACCACCATCAGTGTAAACTACACCACGACCCAGACACTGAATGACCTCGTAACCCTTATAAATTCCAACTACTCCAGCACCCTTCAGGCGAAGGTCAGCCAGAACCCAGATGGGACTTACTCCCTTATGCTTATGCCTGTGGATATAGGTAAGGAAACATTTGTCTCTGACACCAGCGGTGGTGACTTTGATGTGGGTGCAACGGACTTTTACTCTCCTAACTTGCTTCAGGCAGTAAAAAGGGTGGGAGACAAGCTCAGCTCCGCACTCTATCCGGATGACTCCGACCTTATGCTGCTACAGAGAGCCTTTGATAGGGTCGCCTTCAGAAGGTCTCAGGTGGGTGCAGTCCTCTCTCAGGTAAAGAACCTTCAGCCTGTGCAGGAAAACCTCACAGACAACCTGAATAAACAGAAGTCTGACCTTGAAGATGCAGAGCTTTCGCAGAGCATAATGGACTACACGCGCTACAGGCTTGCCTACGAAGCCCTCATGCGTATAGTGGCAGACCAGAGGGATATGAGCATTATAAGATATCTGAAATAACCTCCAACTTAAGAAATTCCTATGACCGTAAACCTTTGAGGTTATATTTCTGAGCACTTTTACAGACCTCTCTCTCAGTCTGCCCCCTTAACATTCTAAAAGTCATTATAAAAAACTTGACATAAGTTTACTAAAGTTTTATATTAGATAACACATTCTGGAAAAAGGAGGTGCCTTATGGCGGAGAAGATAATAGGTATAGACCTTGGAACTACCAACTCGGTGGTGGCTGTGATTATAGGAGATGAGCCAGTGGTAATAGCCAATCAGGAGGGCTCAAGGCTTACGCCCTCTGTTGTCTCATGGACAAAGGAAAAAGAGGTGCTGGTGGGTGAGCCTGCAAAGAGGCGTGCCATCCTTGACCCAGAGAACACCGTCTACGAGTCTAAAAGGTTTATAGGTAGAAAGTATGAAGAGGTGCTTGATGAGGCAAAGAGAGTTTCCTACAAGGTGGTGGCGGACGAAAAGGGCGATGCCAGCTTTGAAATACCCAACATAGGAAGGACTGTTCGCCCGGAGGAGGTAGGTGCTCAGGTGCTCAAAAAGCTCAAAGAGGCTGCAGAGGCATACCTTGGAGAAAAGGTCACAAAGGCGGTAATAACCGTGCCCGCTTACTTCAACGAGCGTCAGAGACAGGCAACAAAGGATGCCGGTAAGATTGCAGGGCTTGAGGTGCTAAGAATCCTCAACGAGCCCACCGCTGCAGCTCTGGCATACGGGCTTGACAAGAAGAGCGATGTAAAGATTCTTGTCTATGACTTTGGAGGAGGAACCTTTGACGTCTCCATCCTTGAAGGTGGAGAGGGCGTTATAGAGGTAAAAGCTACCGCAGGAGACACTCACCTTGGGGGTGCCAACATAGACGAAAGAATCATGGAGTGGCTCATAGAAGAGTTCAAAAGAGAAACAGGCGTTGACCTCAGAAAGGACAGGACTGCCCTTCAGAGGCTCAAAGAAGCCAGCGAGCAGGCAAAGAAGGAGCTCTCCTTCAAGCTGGAGACTGAAATCAACCTGCCCTTTATAACCATAGACCCATCCACCAACCAGCCATTGCACCTTCAGAAAAAGCTCACAAGGGCAAGGCTTGAGGAGATGATAAAGGACCTTGTGGACAGGACTATGGAGATAGTAAAGAGAGCCCTTGAGGATGCCAAGCTGAGACCTCAGGATATAGACGATGTGGTGCTGGTGGGAGGTTCCACGAGGATTCCTCTGGTCCAGCAGAGGATAAAGGACTTTTTTGGGAAGGAGCCCCACAAGGGCGTAAACCCCGACGAGGTGGTGGCAGTGGGTGCTGCCATACAGGCTGGTGTTCTATCTGGGGAAGTAAAGGAGATACTGCTAGTAGATGTGACACCTCTATCCCTGGGTGTGGAGACCTACGGTGGGGTTATGACGGTCCTTATACCCAGGAACACGCCCATACCTTACAGAAAGTGTGAAACCTTCACCACCGCCAGCGACTATCAGACAGAGGTAGAGGTTCATGTGCTTCAGGGCGAGAGACCCATGGCTAGGGACAACAAGTCTCTGGGTAAATTCTATCTTACCGGCATACCACCAGCACCCAGAGGCGTTCCAAAGATAGAGGTGTGCTTTGACATAGACGTGGACGGTATTCTTCATGTGACGGCAAAAGACCTTGGCACGGGTAAAGAGCAGTCCATAAGGGTTCAGGCATCTTCGGGACTCACGCAGGAAGAGATAGAGAAGATGGTAAAAGAAGCCCAGCTTCACGAGGAGGAGGACAGGAAGAAAAAAGAACTCGTGGAAGCCAAGAACCAGCTTGACCAGCATGTTTACAACCTTGAAAAGGTGCTGAAGGAAAACAGGGATAAAGTGCCCGCAGACGTGGTCTCTGAGGTAGAAAAGGCTATAGAAGAGGCAAAGAGGGTATTTGCCAGCTCACAGGATGTGCAGGAGGTAAGAAGGGCCACAGAGAAGGTGCTTGAGGTAGCTGGAAAGTTAGGAAGCTATCTTTATCAGGGACAGGCTACGCAGAAGGGTGAAGGTGGAGACGTAATAGAAGGCAAGCCCATGTGATATAATAAGACCGCCTATGGCGGTCGCCCTTCCTTTTCTCATAATTCTTCTTGCCTTAGAAACTGCATTATCTTATGAGAAAAAGATAAGGGAAAACTGGTCAAAGTTAGCCTATCCTCAGAAGGTTTATCAGCTATACGGTCTTCTGGGCTTCAGATGCATATGGTATTGTGATGGCAGAGCTACGGAGAACTTTCAAACCCTGCAGAGCATACTCAGGGAGGTTGTCCACCTGGACTTGACCCCAGAGATTACAGACCGGTTAAAGACCTTGACCCAGAGCTTGCCACAAGCGACAGCCTGCTCAGGCTTGCATACGACCTCTACTATGGTAGGACAAGACCCTCAGAACTCTACAGGGGCTGGAGCGTTCCAAAAAGGCAGGACAGGGTTGTTGAAAAGGTTGCAGCTCTGATAAGGGAAGAGAGACTGGGGGACTTGCTGAGGGAAATCACACCCAAGAGCCAGGAATACTGGTTCCTTGTAGAACAGGCAAAGTCTCTGCAAGAGCTATCTTCCATTGAATGGAAGCCCATAAGGCTGTCAAGACACCTGCGTCATGGAGACAGAAGCACCTGCCTTGAGGAGATAAGGTTCAGGCTCTTTCTTCTTGGAGACATTAGAGAATACACCCCCTCTGATTTTTTTGACCATACACTGCTTGAGGCAGTAAAAAGATTTCAAAAAAGACACGGGCTGCCAGAGACGGGAACAATTGGTTCAAAGACCATTGCCGAGCTCAACATCAGCCCAGAAGAGAGGTTGATGCAGGTATACCTGAACCTTGAAAAGCACAGATGGTTGCCAGAAGACTTTGAAAGAGCCGTGGTGGTAAACATACCATCCTTTGAGCTTTTTCTGATAAACAAAAATTCTGTGGAGCTGCACTCTAAGGTGATAGTGGGCAGGAATTACAGAGAAGACTTCAGGCCTACGCCAATACTTTACAGCAGGATAGAGAGCCTCACCATAAATCCTTCATGGCATGTTCCCAGAAGCATCTCCGTCAAGGACATACTACCCAGAGTGAGAAAGGACCCAGATTACCTCAGAAAAAAGAGCTTCAGAGTCTTTCTTGGAGGTGAGGAGGTTGACCCTCTGCAGATAGACTGGAGCTTATACAGTGAGAAAAATTTTCCCTTCAGGCTTGTGCAGTCCCCAGGACCACAGAACGCCCTTGGCAGGATAAAGTTCAACTTCCAGAACCCCTTTGATGTCTACCTGCACGACACGCCTGATGTGGAACTTTTTAAAAAGCCAAAAAGAGCCTTTAGCTCAGGATGTATAAGGGTAGAAAAGGCAAAGGAGCTTGCTCTGGCACTTCTTGGAGAGGGATGGAACTCAAAGAAGTTGGAAAACCTCATAAAAGAACAGCAGACCCAGACCCTCAGCCTCAGAAACCCTATACCCATATACATACTCTACCTTACCGCCTTTGAAAGGGATGGCGAGCTTCATTTCAGAGAAGACATATACGGGTATGATACAATTTTGTCCCGTGCACTTTCAAAAGTTGGAGGCAGGAAATGACAAGGAGAGAACTTCTAAGGTCAATGGGATACATAGGATGCATGCTTCTGACAGGTTCTTTTTCCTACGCCTCAGTTTCTGGAATTAGGGGTCTTTCAGAAGGAGCCAGGTCCCTCAACTTATACTCTGTAAACACCGGGGAGAGCCTTAAGGTTGCCTACTGGGTGGATGGAGAGTATATAGATAGTTCTCTGAAAGAAATAAACTGGCTTCTGAGGGATTACAGAAGTGGAGAGGTAGCTCCCGTAGATTTAAAGCTTCTTGACCTTCTTTTCCTCATAACCAGACTTTCTAACAGGGAAAGGATAGAGGTAATATCTGGCTACAGGTCACCATCTACAAACGCTTACCTTCACAGGACAAAAAGGGGCGTAGCAAAAGACAGCTACCACACGCGCGGGAGGGCTGTTGACATAAGGCTGGAGGGCATGAGCCTGAGCAGTCTCAGAGATCTGGCAATAAACCTGCGTGCTGGTGGTGTTGGATACTATCCCAGGTCTGGTTTTGTGCATCTTGATACTGGACCCTTCAGGTGCTGGTAATGATAAGGGTTTTTGTGGGTTTTTTTGTCACGAAAAGGATACAGGAAGCGGTGGAAAAGCTCCAGTCACAGAGCGAGAGGTTCATAAAGGGCAAGTGGGTTGAGCCTCAGAACTTTCATATGACCTTCCAGTTTATAGGGGATGTGGAGCAGGAAAGGCTGGCTGACCTTCTTAAAAACCTTCAGGAAATTGCCCAAAGTAGCAAAGCCATAAGGGTAAAATACAGGGGGCTTGGTGTTTTTCCGAGCCCTGACAGAGCCAGAGTTCTGTGGATTGGTGTATCGGAAGGTCATAGACAGCTTATAGACCTTGCCAGAAGCATAGTAAGGGCTAACAGGCAGGTGGGTATAAGGGACGAGGGTAAGCCCTTCCATCCCCATGTGACCATATGCAGGATAAAGGAGTTTGACAAAAAAGCCCTCAAAGAAATACTGCGTCAGCATGAAAACACCTTCTATGGGGAAGACCTTGTGGACAGAGTGGCTCTTGTTAAGAGTTCTCTGACCTCTGTGGGACCCATATACACTGTAATAGAGGAGTTTTACTTCCATGGGTGAATGGACTTACGAAAGAGCAGGAGTGAGCATAGAAAGGGCTGAAGCCTTTGTGGACTACATAAGGGAAAAGGTAAAGACCTTACCAAAAAAAGCTCTCCTCTTTGGATCCTTTGCCAGCGGGCTCAGGCTTGAGGGATACAAGAAGCCGGTTCTTATGCTTACAACAGACGGGGTTGGAACAAAGCTTAAGGTGGCTCAGGCTGTGGGTGTTCATAACACAGTGGGCATAGACCTGGTTGCCATGAATGTAAACGACCTCCTCACCACAGGTGCGGAACCTCTCGCCTTTCTTGATTACATAGCCACAGGCAGGATAGAACTTCAGGTTATGAAGGAGCTTATGGATGGTATAGTGGAGGGGTGCAGGCTTGCAGAGGTTGCCCTCGTGGGTGGAGAAACGGCTGAGATGCCAGACTTTTATCCCGAGGGTGTATATGACCTTGCAGGCTTCTGCGTGGGCGTGTGCGAGGAGGAGGAGCTTATTACCGGTGAGCGTATAAGACCCGGAGATGTTATACTGGGTTTTCCCTCAAGCGGTTTTCACAGTAATGGATACAGCCTTATAAGAAAGGTGCTTGAGGCAAAAGGTATAGGCTATGAGGATAAATTTGAGGACAGAAAGTTGTGGGAGATACTCCTTGAACCCACTAAAATATACCTGCAGGAGGTGCGTGCTCTGAAATACTGTGGAATAGGTATAAGGGGGATGGCACATATAACGGGCGGTGGCATACCGGGAAACCTTATAAGGATATTGCCGGAGGGTCTGAGAGCGGTAGTGGAAAAGGGGAAAATACCAGTAAACCCCATCTTTGACTGGATAGGGAGGCTGGGCAACATATCCTCTGAGGAGATGTTCAGAACCTTTAATATGGGCGTGGGTTTTATGGTAGTTCTTGAAGGAAAAGATTTGGACACAGCTCTGAGAGCTGTCCCTTCTTCCTTTGTATGTGGCTTTATTGAGGAGGGTAAAAGGGATGTGGTTATTGTTTAGAGTCTTATTGCCAGTTTTTCTCTTGCTGGGTCTTTCCTTCGCACAGGTGGTGAAAGAGATAAGGGTTGAAGGAGCCAGGTATGTGCCAGAGGATGTAATAATAGGTCTCATAAACATAAGACAGGGAAGCCTATACATCCCCGATATGGTCCGTGAGAGCATAAGACGCGTGTTCAGAACAGGCTTTTTTGACGAGGTGGAGGTCTATGAAGAAAGGGTGGGTGAGGATGTGGTGCTCACATACAGAGTTAAGGACCTTCCTGTTATATACAGAATAGAGTTTGTGGGCAACAGGAAGATAAAGTCCGACGAGCTTGAGAAAAAGATAGGAATAGAAACGGAGGTGGGCAAGATTGAGCCAGAAGAGTTTATAAAGGGCTTTACCTCAGCGCCGGCTGTAGAAGAAAGACTGGAAATACAGAGAAGGCTGAGGCTCGGAAGGGTTCTCACCCGTGAAGAGCTCGAGTTCATAAAGAGAAAAATAGTGGAAGCATACACGAAGGAGGGCTACACAAACGTTCAGGTAGATTACGAACTTGTGCCCAGGAAGGGTGCTTCAAAGGTTGTTTACAGAATAGTGGAGGGAGAGCCAGAGTATGTAAGAAGTATAAACTTTACAGGGAACAGGACCTTCAGCAGAGGTAGACTGCTCGGGCTTATGGAGACAAAACCTGTGAGCCTTCTTGCCTTCAGGCTAAAGCCCCCCTTCAGTGAGGATGTTCTGAGGGAAGACGTGAGAAAGATAAGAGACTTTTACCGTTCTGAGGGCTTTCTTGAGGCTAAGGTTGACTACTCTGTAAAGAAGGAGGGAAACAGATACGAGATAAACATAAAGATTGAAGAGGGACCAAGATACAGGTTATCGGAGCTGAAAATAGAGGGCAACAGCCTCTTTGCCTACTCAGAGCTCGTCGGGGACATACTCAAAAAGAACAGGGGAGGATACTACAGAAGGGAAATTCTTGACAGGATAAAGGAGAACATAAGGAGGAGATACTCGGAGATTGGCTATCTGGGCGTTTTCGTAGAGGAAAGAGAGAGTGTGGACAGAGAGGGTAAAAGGGTAAGCGTAAACCTCCAGCTGCAGGAGGGTGAGCCTGTTTATGTTAGCAGGATTGAAGTGCAGGGCAATTACGAATCAAGGGACTATGTGATAAGAAGGGAGCTAAGATTTCAGGAGGGTGAGCTGGCAAACCAGAGGGAGATAGACAGGTCAAGGACAAGGGTTTTTAATCTTGGCTACTATCAGGATGTTTCTATAGACCCCTTTCCTACAGAGGGCAAAAACTGGGATTTTGTGGCAAAGGTAAGGGAAAGGTTTACAGGGCAGTTTTCCATAGGCCTTGGATACAATCAGGTGACAGGCGTTTCCGGCTTCATATCCCTCCGTAAGGGTAACTTTCGCGGGACAGGAGACATAGCGGGTATTTCCATATCTTACGGAAGCAAATATAAGGATAATTCCCTTTCCTACACTAAGAAGTGGTTTCTAAACCAGCCCATAGACCTCACGGGTTCAGTTTATGACAGAAGGATAGAATACACCACCTACACGGTAGACAGAACGGGTATAGACCTCATATTCTCAAGGGAGTTTGCAGAGTTCTGGAAGGCAAGCGCAGGGGTAAGTCTTCAGAGGGTAAGGTATACAAACATATCACCCGATGCCTCACCCCTCATCAAAGAAGAAGCCGGAACCAGACAGTCAAGAAAACTGCTCTTTGGTCTGACAAGGGATACGAGGGACAATTACCTCTTTCCATCCGCGGGTGCCCTTACAGAGCTGGGCTATTCAGTGGCTGTGCCAGTGCTCGGGGGTAATGAGAGGTTCAACAAGATAACCCTTTCCCACCAGCAGTTTTTCAAGGATAGATGGCTGGACACAGGTCTCATACTCTCCTTTAAGGGCTCTCTTGGACTGGTTGAACCCTACAGTGGCAAAAGAGTGCCCCTTGATGAAAGGTTTTTTGTAGGCGGAGACTTCACCGTAAGGGGCTACAAATACGGCTACGCAGGACCCCTTGACCCCAATACAAAGGACCCTATAGGAGCAAAAAGACAGCTAATCTTATCAGCGGAGGCAAACTACCCCCTCTACAAGAACATACTCTACGGTGCAGTTTTCTACGATACAGGTCTTGGCTTTAACGACTGGAGCGAGCTAAAAACTCAAAACCTTAAGGGTGGCTTTGGCATAGGTATAAGGTTCATAACCCCCTTCGCACCCATAAAGTTAGACTGGGCTGTCAAAACGAAAAAAGTGCCCGGCGACACCTCAAGAAGCAGGATACATTTTGTTCTTGGAGTGTTTTTCTGATGGTGCCGAGAGCTCTGACAATAGCGGGTTCTGATAGCGGTGGAGGTGCAGGCATTCAGGCTGACCTGAAGACCTTCACCGTTCTTGGTGTATACGGCACGAGCGCCATAACCTCAATAACCGTGCAGAACACGCAGGGCGTCTACGGAGTTGTGGACCTTCCGCCAGATGTGGTCTACGAACAGATTAGGGTCGTGGTAGAGGACATTGGTGTGGATGCGTGCAAGACGGGCATGTTATCTAATGAGGAAATCATCAGGGCTGTTGCGGGGGCAATAAGGGATTTGAAGATGGAAAGGATTGTGGTTGACCCTGTCATGAGGGCAAAGTCAGGAGACCCCCTTCTGAAACAATCCGCCAGAGAGACCCTCATAAAAGAACTCCTTCCCCTCGCCCTTGTGGTGACCCCCAACGTGCCAGAGGCAGAGGAGCTGTGCGGTTTTGAGATAAAGAGCCTTGAGGACATGGAGAGGGCATGCAGAAAAATAATCTCATACGGTCCCTCTGCGGTTGTTGTGAAAGGGGGTCATATGGAGGACGAGGAGTCCGTGGATGTGCTCTACGACGGCGTATCCTTTGAATACTTGAGGGGAAAGTTTATAAGGACAAAGAACACTCACGGCACCGGTTGCACCTTCTCATCTGCGATAACTGCATATCTTGCAAAGGGCTACAGCCTTAAAGATTCCCTTCTCAAAGCAAAAGAATACATCCAGGGAGCTATAGAAAACTCCCTAAATCTTGGCAGAGGGCATGGACCCCTCAACCACATGTGGACCTTCTACTCTTTCAAAACATAAGCCACCGCAACGGAGAACTCTCTCTCATGAGAGAGAGAAACCAGAACCTTCGCTTCTTCAAAGCCTTCTCTCAATATTCTTACCCTCGCTGGTCTTCCTCTGTCTCCGAGGACCTCTATCTCTGAAAATCTCAGCACAACTCCGTAAACCTGATAAAAAGCCTTCAGCACCGCCTCCTTGCATGCCCACCTTGCTGAAAGGCATTCATAAAAAGTTTGCTGACCCATACAGTATCTGAGTTCCTCCTCTGTGTAAACTCGTCTGAGAAACCTTTCTCCGAACCTTTCTACTGCCTCCTTTATCCTTTTGTTGCTGACTATATCAACGCCTACCATGATAAACTATCTTACATGTCCCTGCTTACGCTGAGCATAGTATTTTACTTCTTAGCCTTTGTATCCTCTTTACTTTCCCATTTTTTTAACACACTGAAGAAGCTCACACGATTTGTGATTTTCCTCGGACTTCTACTTTACATGCTTCATATAACAATGCTGTCCATTAAAGTGCGCAGTTTTCCCTTTGCGGACGCTCATGGCTTTTATTCCCTACTGGGAAACCTTATGCTGGGCGTTCTTGTGCTGGTATCCTTCAAGTATGACTATCTCTGGAAATTTTCCGCTTTTTTTGCCATACTGGGCATACTTTCAACGCTCCTTGCCATGCCTGCAGAGCCATCACCCTACAGAAGCCCTCTTTATTCTCTTCATATAACCTCAGCCCTTGCATCCTATGCCTTTGCCTTCCTCGGTGGGCTTTCTTCCATACTTAAACTCTTCCTTGAGAGCAGACTGAAGCACAAAAGCATTACGGGCTTCTTTATGCCCCTCAGTCTTCTGAGGGGAGTTGAGAGACTTTCTATGAACCTTAGCTTTCTATTCTTTACCCTCACCCTTATCTTTGGAAGTTTCTGGAGCAGGAGCTTTTTTGGAAAGCACTGGGTAAGCGACCCAAAACTGATCTTTGTGCTGTATCTCTGGACATACTATGCGGTTGTGGTTCATCTTAATCTCCTTAAGAGGATAAAGCCAAAGACGCTCTCTTACGCCATTATACTGGGTATGTTCTTCACTCTACTTAACATACTCTTTGTCAGACATGAACTGTGAGAGGGTTTTTCTTGTGGGGTTTATGTGCAGTGGAAAGACTACTGTGGGAGAACTTCTTGCCAGCAGGCTGGGCTGGAATTTTCTGGACGTGGACAGGGAGCTTGAAAAAGTGGAGGGGATGAGTATACCTCAGATTTTTGAGACAAAGGGCGAAGAATACTTCAGAAGACGCGAGCTGGAAATCCTTATGAGTCTGACAGAAGGAGAGAAGCTCGTCATAAGCACTGGAGGTGGACTTGGTGCAAACCCACAGGCTATGGATCTCATGAAAAGCTCAGGACTTGTTGTGTGGCTCAGAATAGACTTTGAGACCTTCCTCAAAAGGTGCGGTGAAGACTTATCAAGACCACTTCTGAAAAAGGGCAGGGAGGAGCTTTTTAAGCTTTTTGAGAAAAGGTCTGAAAATTACAGGCATGCCCATGTTGAGCTGGATGGCACACTGGAGGCTAACCTGCTTGTAGAACAGATACTCCATGCTTGCAAAAATTGGCCCCTTGCCTTATAATCAATTGAAAAGGAGGTAATATGCTAAGAAAGTTAAGCCTTTTCACATCAGTTTTAGTTGCGGCTTTTGCCCTCGGTGCCTGCGGGCAGGGTTCAGCCAAGTGCCCTACAAAGGAACAGGTGAAAAGCTCAGTAAAAGAACTTATACCTCAGGACTTTACCGTTGAGTCCGTATCCCAGCTTCAGAACATAAGGGATCTCTGTGAGGTAGTTGTAAAAGTTGGCGCACAGCCCCTTGTTTTCTACATGGATGGGAAGGGGGAATATCTGCTTGCGGGCAATCTCATAAGTCTTAAGGACAAAAAGAACATAACAAGGGACAGACAGCAGGAATTTATGAAGGTATCTGCAGAACAGCTAAAGGAGCTTGAAAAACATGTGAATGTAAGGCTCGGAGAGGGGAGCAAGTATGTCTACTTCATAACCGACCCGGACTGCCCCTTCTGCAAGAGAAGCAACCCAGTAGTAGAAGAGTGGGCGAAGAAAAACAACGTTCAGGTAAGGCTTATCTTCTTCCCACTTCCCATACATCCAGAAGCTTTTGGCAAGGCTGTGGCGGTCATATGCGATAAAAAGGGCTTTAAGGAATATGCGGAGGGATACACTTCTCAGAACCAGTGTGAAGAGGGTAAAAAGGCAGTTCAGTCAAACCTTGAGCTTATGAACAAACTTGGAATAGGTGGAACGCCCACCTTCATAGGTATGAACGGTAAGATGCACTCAGGACTGCCCACAGAGGAAGACCTAAACAAGCTGGTGAATTAGTGAACTTTCTGGCAGGAGGATATTACATACCCTTTTGACTCCCTGTAAATAGGGGAAAGGAGGTGGGCTATGGCTGTCTTAGCCATCATATTAGTATCTCTTTCCTTGTTGTTTGCAAGAACCTATGGGCAGGAAGGCGGGCCTATACCACAAAAGGAAGGAGGCGGTGTTAAGGTGGGTCCTTCCATAATAATCCCTTTCATGCTGATACCAGCTATCATAAAAAAGCTCACTGAAAAAGGTGAGCTTCCTACATATCCCGTCCTTGACAAAAAGCCACTAAACATATCTCAGAGCGGAAATACCTATACGGTGGACTGGGTCATTTACTATGCAAACAATACCAATAGCACACAGAATGGTATTACAATAACAGAAGGTCCATTAAACACCATAGTGCCAGGCTCCCTTCAACAGCCTTCTGGCTGGTCTGGTTCCTTGAACTCTACAAATACGGTGGCAACATGGACAGGTAATGCGCCCCCAGTGAACGGCTACATGAGTGCAAACGTCAACACAGGCATGGCTTCCTCTTTCAATGTAACAGGTGGGGGAGATGGCTACAGAGCTTTCCCCTACAGGCATATGGCTTCGGGTGGAAAGCTAAGAATATACTTCATTAATCATCATGAGCCCATGTTCAACAATACAAGCACAGGACAGATTTTTAAATGCGTAGACACTTTAACCGGTAATTACTGTTCTGGGTTTCCTAAAAACCTCCCAAAGGGTGATGGCTCTGGAAAGTTCTCCTCATCGGGTATGTATGATGAAGAGTATTACATTGATAGTTCAGGCAGACTTTATTATGCGGTTACCGCCAATGATAAGGAATTTGGTCTTGGATGTTACAATCTTGAAACAGACACAGAGTGTGGTTTTTACAAGCTTGGTGTTAACCCAACCAAGACATGGTCTTACGTAAAGGGTCCGTGGAAGGTGGGAAATGAGTTATACATGGTAGGTGGTGACAGGAAGCTTTACTGCCTTGATGCCACTAACCCTGCAAACTTCTGCATGGGATTAAGTGGTTATTACACAGGCTTTAGCTTTCCAGCCGGTGCTTTTCTTGACCCTAATACGGCAGGCACAACAATGTCACCAAACATGAGCTTTGGTCCCGGTGTATTTGGAGAAGTTGTTGGTAGCAGGATTTATTTTATTACCGACAGCCACGCAAATGCAATACCAAAAACATTGAGGTCTTTTTGCTTTGATACTGTTACAAAATCACCCTGCGCTGGCTGGACAGTATCCTCACAGACTCATGGCACCCCAATGACATATCCGAGGGTATGGTCTTCCTTTATATACTACAACAATGCAATGAACCCAGTGCACATCTGCGCAAGGCTCAACGGTCTTTCCCAGTACTGCTTCAGCCTATCCAGCGGTCTTCCTTCATCACCGCCGGTAGTTTTCTCTGGGCTGTCTCTAAACACTGGTTTCGGCTCAGAGATTACAATGGGTTCAAGGAGCTATTTTCCAGATTTCATGTATCAAGCAATGAGCTCTAACCCTGGTAGAGTTCTGTGCTGGGACTGGTCAACGGGCGCGCCCTGTGCTCCCACCTGGGAATACAAAAGCTGGACACATCCTACAAAGGGTAATCCGAGAGACTACACAGTTAACGTGGACGATAAAGGGTGTATATGGGTGGTTGGTGATAATGCTCCTGCCATGTGGTATTTTGACCCAGCAAAACCACCTGACAGGAACGGTCATGCAGGTAAATGCGAATCAAGAGAGGGAAAGTTTGAACAAACCTTTCAGCCATGGCAATACTGCTCTGGACCAAAGCCCTTCTTATGGCTCAGGGTAGACGTAGCCAATGCCAGTCTTTCCGACTTCAGTAAACTTGAGATTAGAATTAAGGACAGCTCTAACAACACTATTTTTGTATACGACTGCCTAACAAACAGCAGCCTTTCTGCAAACCTCTCAGGTATATCAGCTCAGACCAGTGGACAGCCGCTGAATGTAGAAGTGTTTTATGCTCTATCCTCTGGCGTTAATCTTCAAAGCTTTGAAATAAGAGCTTATTATCATGCATCACCTCTGGAGTTCTGTCTTAAAAGTAGACATGATTGTCTCCAAGATGCTATAAAGAACCCTGTAAACGTGTCAGGGCAACAGGTAAGCCTGCAACCGAAGGTAGAGGTGGAACTTACCAAGCCAGAGGAGTGTCCTGTACTGGGAGAGGGTGCTGGAAGTAATGGGCCTGGTGGTGGAACTGGCGGAAGCGGTCCTTCCAGTGGTGCAGGAGGAACAGTTGGTCAGACAGGAGGAGGTTCGGGCAGTTCCAGCACAGGGGCAGGACCCGGAATACTTCTTACCCCATCACCTCTTCCTTCAACAGGCAGTTCTGGAGCCAGTGGAGCAATTGTGCATCCTCCAACTGCTGGCGGCGCTCAAGTAGTAGAAAAAGATGGTCAGCTTCAAATCCTTCCCGAAGCAAAACAGAGATGTTACTGGAGACCAAAGCAGAAACATTTAGAGGCAACTCAAAAGCCTCCAACAAAACCCGCAGTTTCAAAAAAGGCCTCTGTTCAGGCACAGAAGCCCAAGAAGGATGCAGGCAAACCAGTGGCACAGAAGCCAAAGAAAAAGCCAGCAAAGGCAAAAGTGGCCACACCTCAACAGGATATGGAGTATGTGTGTGAACCGGAAAAGTAACTCAAAAAATTAAGCACATCCTGTTAAATTTAAAATTTAAGACCTCTCATGGACTGGGTAAGGCGGGAACTCAGCAGGATAAAGGAAGAGAAGCTCTTCAGATATAGGTTTCTGAAGGAGGGTCTTATAGACTTCTGTTCCAACGACTATCTCGCACTGAAAGACCATCCGGAGGTGGTTGAAGAGGCGATAAAGGTTCTGAAAGAGTATGGTCTTGGTTCTGGAGCATCTGCACTCGTATCTGGCTATACAAAACATCACAGGGAGCTGGAGGAGAAGCTGGCGGAGTTCAAGGGAACACCGTGCTGTGTGCTTTTTGGCTCAGGATACCTTGCCAACTTAGGCACTATTCCGTCCCTTGCAGGTGAAGGAGACCTTATACTGAGCGATGAGCTAAACCATGCCAGCATAATAGACGCCTGCAGGCTTTCAAAGGCTAAGGTATCTGTGTTCCGTCACAGGGACTACGGGCATCTTGGGGAGCTTCTCGCAGAGCTCAGAAAAAGTCATAGAAGATGTATTATAGTGACGGACACGGTTTTCAGCATGGACGGAGATGTTGCGGACATTAGAGAGCTCAAAAGACTTTCGGAGAGCTTTGACTGTATGCTTTATCTTGACGAAGCCCATGCGACAGGCGTGCTTGGTGCCACTGGGAGGGGTGGACTTGAAGAATACGGGGAGAAGTGGGAAGAATACATGGTAATCATGGGAACTCTCTCAAAGGCGATAGGTTCTTATGGAGCCTTTGTGTGCGGTTCTGTAGTGCTGTGTGAGTATCTTGTAAACAGGGCGAGGAGTCTTATATTTTCCACATCCCTGCCCCCAGCGGT
The DNA here is from genome assembly GCF_046159715.1 of Pampinifervens navoyensis. Lineage (NCBI taxonomy): Bacteria > Pseudomonadati > Aquificota > Aquificia > Aquificales > Aquificaceae > Pampinifervens > Pampinifervens navoyensis. Next base: position 43,285 of record NZ_JBJXCT010000004.1, on the reverse strand, counting down.
ATGTGCAGGTGCGGGCAAAGCTCTTGAAATAATCCAGAGAGAACCATGGAGGGTAGAGAGGCTAAAGGAATTAAGCAGAAGAATCTACTTCAGGCTCTCTTCTTTGGGCTTTGAAGTGCCATTTTATGGAACCCCTATCCTACCCATAATGGTGTATGAAGAGGGTAAGGCACTCAGCCTGAGGGACAGACTACTTGAACATGGGATACTTATTCAGGCCATAAGGTATCCAACAGTTCCGAGGGGAAAGGCGAGACTAAGGCTTACTACAAGCCTCAGATACACAGAAGAAGACCTTGAAAGACTTTTCAGAGCTTTTGAAAGCCTTTAACCCCCTCCCACCCCTTCAGTCCCTCCCACGCCCATCTTGTAAATTACCTTACCAGGTTTATTGTATCATCAAGCACTGCATTGGAAGAAGTTATCACCCTTGTGTTTGCCTGATAGGCCCTCTGGGCGGATATGAGATTTATGAATTCTGCGGCTATATCCACGTTGGACATCTCTAACATGCCAGACCTCACCTTCTCCGCACCACCAGGTGTCATTATGGTGGGCGTGGATATGGAGGTATACAGGTTTGAGCCTTTCTTTGTAAGCTCTTCAGGGTCAGAAAAAACAGCCACAGCAACCCTGTAAAGAGGCAGGGATTTACCGTTGGAATAAACACCCACGACGGCACCATCTTCAGAGAGAACGTACACATCCACAAGGTCCCCTTTTGCATAGCCGTTCTGGTCTGCTGTGACAAGAAAGTCTGCAGAATACTGGGTTACGTATGAATTGGGAATTGGGTCTCCATTATTCACTGTCACAGACTGAAGGGACTCACCTACGTATATTCTCCAGTCAGTGTTTGCAGGAAAGGTGCCACCGCTGGGCGTGGTTGCAGGCACGGTGAGACCACCCGGGTCAAGGTAGTAGTAGAAACTTTTTCCATCGGGAGACGGTTCCCTTGTGACCACCGTTCCATCGTAGATTAACTTACCAGAGGCATCAAACTGAACACCCGTCCAGTCACCAGAGAGTTCGTAGCCAGGATTGTTGGGGTCAATGTCCGCTCTCAGGTATATGTCCCATGTATTTGTCCCGCTCTTTCTGAAAAAGAGGTCAGCCTGATAGGGTGTGCCAAGGCTGTCGTATATGGTTATGGTGTATTTGTAGTTGTAGCTTGCCGGGTCGTTGGGGTCAAAGGTGGCAGCAGGAACTCCAGCGTCTGCGTTCAGGTTGGTGGGACCAAGGAACTTTATCTGACCAGTTGCCTTGGGAGGAAGCTGAGGTATCACATGAATATCCTCAAGCCCTGTTCCTACGGTTCTGCCCCTCTCATCAACTCTGAAGCCCTGCAGTTTAAGACCGCCTGAGTTTACCATGTATCCATCCCTGCTGAGCCTGAACTGACCATCCCTCGTATAGTAATTAGTTCCGGAGATGGGGTCTTTTATTATGAAAAGCCCTCTGCCCTGTATGGCAAGGTCTGTGTTTATGCCCGTCTGTTTAAAGTTGCCTATGGTCCAGAGCTTTTGCGTGCTGTCAACCAGAACACCTGCTCCGTAGGTGGTTGATTTTACCGTGTTGGTTACAGTGTTGAGTCCTATGGTAACGGAGGATATCACATCCTGAAAGATGGGCCTGCTTCCCTTGAAGCCTATGGTATTTACGTTTGCCATGTTGTCGGCGGTTATGTCCATCCATGTCCTGTAGGCGTTCATTCCTGTTACTGCGTTGAAAAAGCTCCTCATCATGGTCACATCCCTCCTGCATATATTAGTCTTGAAGGAGATACAAGCTCGCCATTTTCAAGCTCAAAAAGGAGCTCACCCCCAGAAACACTGACAGACTTCACTCTACCCATAATGCCAAGGCTGACCCCTTCAAGGGGTAGACCATTCTTATAAAGCTTTATGCCGAACTGACCCTTTGGCAGTCCGCTTAGGTCAAGAGGGTTCAGTCCCTTTTTTATGTCTATCTGAAGCTCCTTTACCACCTCATCCCCATCCATAACTTTCATGGTAATTCCTTTCATTTCCTCAGAGGACAGAAGATAATACTGACCGCCCTTCAGAGTGTCTACCCTGTCAGTGGAGAAGACAAACTCTTTACCTATCAAGTTGAGGCCTGAAAGAAGGGTTATCTGGTTGAACCATCCCTTAAGACCCTCCATAAAACTCCTCATGTCGTTCATGTATTTGACCTGATTGAGCCTTGTCATGTCTTCAAGCATCTTTGAAAGGTCCTGAGGCTGGAAAGGGTCCTGATATTTGAGGGTTTCCATGTATATTTTCAGGAAATCATCGGAAGAAAGATTATCAACGCCCTGAGTGTAGTTTTTGGGCAGAACTTTTGGTTCTGGGGGCTTTATATGGTAGGGGTCTGTAGCTCTAAACTCCGCCACCTTTCTTCCCTCCCTTGTGTTTTTCATACTCCTCCGCCAGTATCTGGGCAAAGGTTTTCTGCTGGGTATGCTGTGATTGAAGGCTACCTTTGAGGTCGTAGACCCTCTGTTCCTTCCTTATTATGAGCTGGTCGTCCTTAACTTCAATCCTTACCAGGTCCCCTTCCTTTAGACCCAGCCTCTTTCTCACATCGCTGGGCAATGCCAGCAGACCTCTTGCCATTATTTTGGCTACCTCGTCCATGGGTATGATTATATACCTCAATTAGAAAATGTCAAGAGGTTTGATATTTTTTACTGTCAAACAGTAATGAACCGTCAAGAAACCCAGAGAATAGACCTGCAGAAAATGTTGTATAATTCTCTGTTCAATGAGCCTTCAGCCCACAGGAATACCTCTTACGGTAAAGGAATTTGACAGACAGAAGGTAGGCTTCTGTGCAGGCTGTGGATGCGGCTGCGGATACATACTTTACGAAAGAGAAGGCAAAATCGTAGACCTTTACGGCCACCCAGCAGACCCGAGAGGAATGGGAAGTCTCTGCACCAAGGGAATAACATACATACAGGAAATACCCGGCAATCAAATGAGGTTAAGGGGGATATTCATGAAAAAAGAGGAGGAGTTTACCCCTATTGAATATACCCAGGCTCTTGAAATTCTCAAAGAAAAACTTCTGAAAGGTAAAACTGCCTTTCTGCTTGGAAGGCAGACAGGGCTTGAGGAATATATTCTGGCAAAGAAAGTTTCAGAAGATGTTTTTGTTGATGCACCTGTTGTGGACTTTATGCCTTCCACTCTTGAGCCCACCCAGTGGAAGAAGGTAAGGTTCATACTATCTGTTGACGCTGAGCCAGTTTTCTCAGAAGTGATGGCAACGCGCTGGCTTGTGGATGCTGTGGAGGGTGGAGCATACATTTTCTGCCTCTCCAGCAGATATGAAACCCTGTGCGCAAAGGCAAGGGAAAGGCTCCTTGTGAAGCCAGATATTATGATGCAGTTCCTGCAGTCCCTTCTCAGTCCAGAGAAGGGTGATGAGAAAGTGGAATTTGTGAAAAAAAGCCTGTTTCTTATGAGGGGTTCTCTGGTTCTTGTAGGGGCACATCTTCTCAATTCTCCCTTCAGAAAAGTTCTTCTTAACTTACTTTCAGGGCTTAGACGCAAGTTTGGCGTGCATTACAGCTTTGTGGGAGATGTGATGCCCTTCCCGGCAAAATCCCTTGAGGAGTTTTTTGAAAGGTTTGAAGAATTTGAAAACCTGCTTGTGATAGGAAATCTCTTCAGATACTTAAAGGAAGAGCATCTGAAGGCACTTCATAAGAAGTTTGTGGTAAGCTTCCAGGTTTTTCCCAACATAACAGCTAACTACTCAGACCTGCTCTTTGCAATGAAGCTCTTTCATGAGAGAGAATTTGTAAACTACAGGCATGGCTTTGGATACCTTGTATATTCGCCCAGGACACTCCAGCAGGAAGGGGTTTACGCCCCCTACAGTGTGCTTGAAGATATTTTTGAAACAGGCGTAAGCCCTGAAAACTTCCTCAGAGAATACGGCGTTGATTACCAAAAACTCATGGCAGAAGGTGAAGCAGCTCTTAAGATGGAGGAAATAAGCACCATAGAGACCGAAGGTCAACAGATACAGAAGGGAGATGTTTTCCTCTACACGGACAGCACCCTTGTGGAAGACATGGGGCACTGGAATCCATGGACTCATGAGATGGAAAGGCTCCAGAGGGCTTATGTAAACCCCCATACGGCAAAAAGGCTGGGTGTGCGCGAAAACATAGAGATTGGGGGTGTCAGCTTTGAACTACTAACTACAGAAAACGTGGCAGAGGGCGTGATTTTTGTCCCTTCTGAATATGAGGAGTTTCAGCCCTTTGACCCGGGTCACAGGGTGGGGGCCTTTTTGAAAAGACCCTTCTACAGGTATGAGGTCCTCCCATGATGGTAGGATTGTGCGAGGACCCTGTTGAGTTTGAAGGCTTTCTGGTAAGGACCATAGGTCTGAAGGACCTTGAAGGATACAGATTCAGGAGATGGGCTGGCGGAGTTGATTTTTTCCTCAGGAGTGAGGAAGAGCTAAAGCTTTTTATGGAAAAATACGGGGACTTTGTCTACGCCCTTGGAAAAGAGAGCATGGAAGAAGTTGTGGGAAGACTCCTAAGAGAAAAAGGGTTGAAGCTTGCCACAGCAGAAAGCTGCACCGGAGGACTTCTCTCTGCAAGAATCGTAAACGTTGCAGGCTCTTCCCATTACTTTGTGGGTGGTTTTGTGGTTTATGCCAACGAACTGAAGACAAAGCTGCTTGGAGTTGAAGAAGGCTCTATAAAAAGGCATGGCGCCGTATCGGAGGAGGTTTGTAGACAGATGGCAGTAGGTGCCCTTGAGGAAACCGATGCAGACGTGGCTCTTGCCATAACGGGCATATCTGGACCGGGGGGTGGCACGGCGGATAAGCCTGTGGGACTCACCTTTATAGCTCTTGCCACAGACAGGGAGGTTGTAGTCAAAAAGTTTGTCTTTGAAGCCGGAAGGAATGAGAACCGTCTCATGGCTACCCAGTGGGCCCTTGAGGTGCTGAGGCAATATCTTCTAAAGGGGGTTTAAGATGGCAAAGGTGCATTCTACAGCCATAGTAAAGGGAGAGGTAGAGCTGGGAGCAGATGTGGAGGTGGGTCCCTACACCATAATAGAAGGTAAAATAATAATAGGTGAGGGCACAAGGATAGGTGCAAGGGTCTCCATAAGGGGGAAGGTCTCTATAGGCTCAGGTTGCAGGATTTATGACGGAGCAATCATTGGGGAAGAGCCACAACATCTGAGGTATGCTGGGGAAGAGAGCGAGGTGGTTGTGGGAAACAATGTGATAATAAGAGAATACGCAACAATTCACAGAGGGACGGCCATAGACAAGATGAAAACGCTCATTGAAGACGATGTTATGCTCATGGCTTATGCCCACGTAGCCCATGACTGTATCGTCCGCAGGGGTGTTATAATGGCAAACTGTGCCACTCTGGGGGGTCATGCGGAGGTGGGAGAGTATGCCTTCATAGGGGGGCTTTCTGCCGTTCACCAGTGGGCAAGGGTTGGAGCCTATGCTATGGTTGGCGGGCTCTCTGGTGTATCCCTTGATGTCCCACCCTTTACAAGAGCCTCGGGCCAGCACGCCCATCTGTATGGTATAAACACGGTTGGGCTTGAAAGAAGGGGGTTTCCAAAGGATGTAATCACCGCCCTCAAAAGGGCATACAGAATTCTCTTCAGAAGCGGTATGCTCAAAGGGGAGGCAGTGGAGTTAATCCTCAAGGAGTATGGCGAGTATGAGGAGGTAAGAAGGCTGGCGGAGTTCATAAGAACTTCGAAGAGGGGCACAGCAAGAGACGCCGGAAGGGGGTAAAATATTTCTCATGCGAGCCCTTGTTCTTTCAGCAGGTCTTGGAACGCGTTTTAAAAGCGAAAAGCCAAAGGTCATGCATACCATACTTGGAAAGCCCATGCTCTGGTATGTGCTGAAGACCCTGAAAGAGCTCAATCTTTCAGAGATTGCTCTTGTGGTAGGATACAGAGCTGAGGACATAAAGTCATACTTTGGAGATGCTTACAGATACTTTTATCAGTCAAATCCAAAGGGAGGCACGGGAGATGCAGTGCTTTCTGGAATAGACTTCTGGAGAGATTATGAAGGCTATCTTCTTGTAATAAACGGTGATGCCCCGCTTATAAGACCACAGACTCTTAAGAACATGCAGAGATATATACACATGGTGGAGGAATACGAGGGCATAAAGTTAAGTGCCCTTCTGCTCTCCGCACAGCTTCCAGACCCAACAGGCTATGGCAGGGTGGTAAAGGACCAGCAAGGAAGTGTGATAAGGGTGGTAGAGGAAAAGGATGCCAGTTTTGAAGAGAAGCTCATAAGAGAGATAAACGGAGGGGTCTACATATTTTACTGCCCACATCTTCTTGAAACCCTTTTCAGGGTGAGTCCCAGCCCTGCAACTGGTGAGGTATATCTGACAGAGGTTTTTAATCTCATGCACCAGCAGGGATATGTGGTAAGGAGCTTTATGGCAGAGGACCCCGCTGAGGCAATGGGGGTTAACAACAGATGGGAGCTGGCAATAGCGGAGAATGTGATAAGGCTTAGAATACTTCAGGGGTGGGCAGAAAAGGGCAATACGCTCCATCAGCCCGAGAGCCTCTGGATTGAGCCTGATGTGGTGCTGGAGGGAGAAGTGGAAATACACCCGGATGTTATGCTCAGGGGGAACACGAGACTTGGCAGGGGTGTTGTGGTGGGGAAAGGGAGCTTGCTTGAGAACTCTGTGGTGGAAGAGAATGCAGTAATAGAAGCCTATTCTATAATCAGGAGTTCACACATAAAATCGGGGGCCCTTGTGGGGCCCTTTGCCCACATCAGGGAAAACAGCCTTATAGGGAAAGAGAGCCACATTGGAAACTTTGTGGAAGTTAAAAAATCCTTTGTTGGGGAGAGGGTAAGGGCAAAGCACCTTGCCTACATAGGCGACGCAACCCTTGAAGAGGATGTGAACGTGGGAGCGGGGGTTGTCTTTGCCAACTTTGACGGAAAGAAGAAGCATCCCAGCTATGTGAGCGCGGGGGCCTTCATAGGCAGCAACTCTCTTATAATCGCGCCTGTTAGGATAGGGAGCTACTCCTTCGTGGCTGGAGGTTCTATAATAAGCAGGGATGTGCCCGACAATGACCTTGCCATAAGCAGACCAAGGCTCAGGATTCTCAAGGGTAAGGGCAGAGAAAAACTTGTTGACTGATAGTTGAGAAGATGCTATAATAATAAGCTTTAGAGCCGGTAGCTCAGTAGGCAGAGCAACGGACTTTTAATCCGTGGGTCGCGGGTTCGACTCCCGCCCGGCTCATACTGCAAGCCTTTCCAGCTCCCTTCTCTTTATTATCTCAATGTATCCCCGTTCTGCGTTTATTATACCCTGCTTTTTCCACTTGCTCATGACCCTTATGGTGGTCTCCACAGTTGTTCCTGTCATCTCCGCTATGTCAAGCCTTGTAAGAGGTGCGTCTATTACGATAACATCCTCGTATTTCTTGCCTATTCTGTCCGCTATCTCAAGGAGGACTCTTGCAATCCTCTCTTCTACCTTACCTCCTGCTATGCTCTTGAGGGTCTCGTAGCTGTGAAGAAGGGTGGCAGTAGCCTCACAGGTCATCTTTATGGCAATGGCCGGATGTTTTATGGAGAGGTTTATAAAGTCCTTGTTGGAAATGTAAAGAGTTTTGCTCTCCACCATTGCCTTGGCAGTGTATGTGTTTCTGGGCACCTTTTTCCCCCACTCAATCCAGCCAAATATATCTCCAGGATACACAAGCCTCACTATAACAATCCTTGCGTCATGGGTCTCCTTCAGGAGCTTTATAAGACCATCTATGAGGATATAAACACCAGGCTCCGCCTCTTCTTCAAAGAAAAGGTATTCGTTTCTTCTGAAGTCCCTTACCTGCATGTATTTCAGAGCATCCCTGAGTTCATCCTCTGACAGGTCTTCAAAGATGTGAACCTTTCTGAGCATTTCCAGCTTTAGGTCCTGAGCCTGCCCTTCTCTAAAAGCCTCTTTTGCCATCCCTTACCTCCTATGGTTACTTGTGGTTCAAATACTACATAATCGGTGTGAAAGGAAACTCTGTTTGTTCCTCCAAAGGTGTGGTTGTCACCTATGGCTATATGCACCGTGCCCAGAATCTTTTCAGCTTCTAGCACATTGTCTGGCCTTCTTGCGCCAGGATTTGTCCCAACACCAAACTCTGCAATTATACGAGCGTTATCGTAGGTTTTGAAAACTTCCTCAAGGTAATATCTGTATGGCTCAAAGCCTTCAATCTCTTCCACACAGCCATTTCTGAACTTTAGTGTGATGGGTCTTTCAAGCCTCCTGTCAGGACCGTAGGTTATGGTTAGCCTTCCAAAGGCTGAGTTTTCAATGGGTGCAACAAAGGCCTCACCGGCAGGCAGGTTTCCATACTGACCTTTGAGGTGGAAAAGCCCAGTATCCGCTATCGCCCTTCTTTCCTTTACAGAGAATTCCATGTCCGTCCCTTCACCTTCCACATGGACCCACTCCGCCTCTGAGAGCATGTCCGCCACATCAATGCTCAGACTGGCCACATAATTCCAGTCAACCTGCATTGGACCTGTGAACATATGCGGTTCAAAGAGGGGCATGCTTGCGTATCTACAGCCAAAGCCTTCTGTGAGAGCTTTTCTGAAAAAGGTATGGGTAGTTGAATAGTAGGGGAAGGCAACCACCACATGGGGCACATCCTCTGAATAGGTCCTGAGTATGTGCATAACCTCGGGTTCTGAGTATTCTTCCTTTAGAAGAACTCTTTCAAGAAGACGGTTTTTTTTGAGCTCCTCCACCGCTCTCTCTCCAAAGGCAAGCCTCCAGACCTCCTCAGGCGGTTCCTTACCATGACCTTTCAGGGAAGGATAGACGAAGTGTTTTACCCTTCTGGTTAAACCCTCTGCCACGCTGACAAATTCATCCATAAGCTCCACAAGGTAGTCTTTCTCTGTATCCGTAAGAAGAAGAAGCGATTCCTCTTCCCTCAGGTTCATATTCACCCTGTAAAGCCTGTAAATATACTCCTCGTGCATGGCTCTAAATCATAAATTTATTTCAATTTATCTCATGGCAAGGGAAGTCTTAAACCGCCAAGCAGGTATTTGAGGTCGTTGTCGGTAAACATAAGGCCAGCCCCACCAAAAACACCTCTTAGCTTTGAATTTAGTAGGTCATCACCCCCAAACCTTACATACAGCGGGCCGCTTACCCTGTAGTTTACACCCACCTGAAGGTTGGGTTTCAGGTCCTTGTCCTGAGGTCTGTCTTTTCTTCCAAAGTCCCACAGGTCTGAGGTAAAGGTGAGCCTTTCTGAATACACAAGGTCGGCACCTATACCACCAGTGGACTCCTTCAGACCACCCCTGAGAACCAGCTCCCTGCCGAAGAGAGGAAATATCCTTGCATATTGAAGTGTAACCTCTGGCTTGAACTCCTTTTTTACTATCCACTGATTGGGAAGTATTTCCTCCTTGTAAACCCTGCCCCTTGAGTCTCCCACCACTTCTAAAAGGTAATACTTCTCATTGTCTGGCTGTAGCTTTAAAGTCAGAACACCCTTAGAATCGCCGCCCCTGTATAGCTCGCCCCTGAAGCCAATGTGGAGGTTTGTCCTTTCCGCCACTTCACCAGTTTTCCCAAGAACTCTTACTCCAGAGGTTACGTTTCTGTAAAGCTCCTCGTCTTTTATGAGCTTTCCAAGTGTTCCCTCACCCCTTTCTATATGAGCTATAATGCGGTTTAGCCTTTCGGAGCTCTCTCTGAGAGATGCTGTAAGCTCGGAGAGGTTGGAAGTGGTGCTCCTTATGTCCTGCCTGTTTTCCACCACAAGGGCGTTCAGGTTCTTTGAAAGCTCGTTCATATTCCTTGAGAGCTCTGGAAGTGTGATCTTTAGGTCGTCGCTTAGCCTTCTGAGGTTTGCCACTGTTTCCCTTATGTCCTGCCTGTTCTCACTGGCTATGGCATCAAGATTCCTTGCAAGCCTGTCAATGCTCTCTATGGTCTGTGGGAGCGTTCTGTTAAGGTTGTAGGCAAGGGAGTTTATGTTTTGTATGGCTCCCCTCAGAGCCTCCCTGTTTTCAAGGGCTATCAGATTGAGGTTATGGGTGAGCACCTCCAGGTTCTGAACCACCTTCCTTATATCCTCTCTGTTTTCTGAGAGTATAAGCTGGAAGTTTTCCACCATAAGCTTCAGAGCCTCGGAGGCGTCTGTCATCTGCTTTATAAGAAGGTCCGTATCCGCATAGCCAAGGGTTCTGCTTATAACCTGACCCTCCTGAAGCACACCTGCCTGCGGATTTCCCGGGTATATGTTCAGGTATTTGTCTCCCATGAGACCCAGCGTTCCTATCTCCGCCTGAGCATCCCTGTAGATAGGGATGTCTTTCTGAAGCTCAAAAACCACCTCCACCTTACCCTCTCTGAGAGCCACAGACCTGACCTTTCCGCTCTTTATACCCGCCACCCTTACCTCTGCACCCACGCTCAGCCCCGCCACGTTGTCAAAGTAGACTCTGTAGGTCTTTACCGCAGGCCTGAAAAAGGGCACCTCTCCAAAGGTAAGTATAAGAAAGGCAAAGCCAAGGGAAAATACGAGGACCAGAAAACCCACCTTGGCTTCGCTGGAAATCTTCATGCTTAAATTATAGCCTCAGGCCACAAGAGAATGCCAGAGAATTATGCCATCCCGATAGCCAAGTAAATCCTCACAGGCCCTTTCTGGATGGGGCATGAGACCAAAGACATTTCCCTCTCTGTTGCACACCCCTGCAATATTACCCACAGAACCGTTAGGGTTTGACTCCGGGGATACGTTCCCATTCTCATCACAGTATCTGAGCACAATCTGACCCCTCTCTTCCATCCTGCTCAGCTCTTCTTCAGGCACATAGTATCTACCCTCTCCATGGGCAATGGGTAGCCTTATGACCTCATCCTTTTCAAAGCTTCTGGTAAAGGGCAGAGAGTTGTTCTCAACCCTGAGATAGACATCCCTGCACACAAACCTCATGTTCTCGTTCTTTAGCAGGGCTCCCGGCAGGAGGTGAAGCTCCGTGAGTATCTGAAAGCCATTGCATATACCCAGCACAAGGCCACCCTTCTGTGCAAACTCTACCACCGCATTCCCAAGGGGTGTCTTGCTGGCAAGCACACCGGCCCTCAGATAATCACCAAAGGAAAAGCCACCTGGAAGCACCACACAGTCAAAGCCCTCCAAATGCCCCGTGTTGTGGTCAACAAAACTCACTTCACACCCCAGAAGGTCTCTTATCACATAGAAAGTATCGTAGTCGCAGTTGGAGCCCGGGAACACACATACAGCAAATTTCATTCTATAACATACTCCTCTACAAGGGGGTTTACAAGATATTTTTCAACAAGTGTTTTTATATCCGTTCCTTCTCCAACCTCAAGCTCCACAACCTTTCCCACCTTTACATCTTTTACATCAAAGCCACCATCAAGGAGCATCTCCTTCACTGCCCTGCCCTCAGGGTCAAGGAGCCCTCTCTTGGGAAGTATAAGAACTCTTACCTTCATCGCCTGTGTATTATATCATTTTAACATGCTCAAAATAGGTATAACCATAGGTGACCCTGCAGGTGTGGGACCAGAGCTGATAGTCAGGCTCTCAAGATACTTTGACCCTGAAAAGGCCTACGTCATATACGGAGAGAAAAAGATAATAGAAGCGGTTCAGATAGAGCTTGGTGTAGACCTTGAGCTGAGGGAAGTGTTCACAGTGGATGAGGTAAAAGAGCCCGGCGTATACATAGCAGACCTGAACATAAGCGAGACGGACAGACCCCTGCCTTCCCTCACCTCCGGCAAAGTGGCGGTTGCCTACCTGGGAAGGGCTGTGGTGGATGCAGTCTATGGAAAGGTGCATGGGCTATTAACTATGCCCATAAACAAATTCTGGGCAAGGCTTGCTGGCTTTTCCTACGAGGGGCAGACGGAGTTTCTTGCTCAGGCCTGCAATGTGAGGGAATACGCCATGTTCATGCACTCAGAAAAGCTAAAAGTAGTGCCTTTTACCACACATATACCCCTGAGGGATGTGCCAGAAAGGGTAAGAAGGGATGAGATAGTCAGAAAGGTAAAACTCATAAGCAGGGAGTTCAGGAGGCTTTTTGAAATTGAGCCTTCCATCGGTGTTCTTGGACTTAACCCTCATGCAGGAGATATGGGAGCCATAGGTGAGGAAGACATGAGGGAAATAGCCCCTGCGGTGGAAGTCCTGAAGGAGGAGGGCTACAAAGTTGACGGACCCCTTTCCCCAGACAGCGCCTTTTTAAACCCCAGCTACGACCTATACCTCTGCATGTATCACGACCAGGGTCTTATACCCTTCAAACTGCTTGCTTTCAGAGAAGGTGTTAACCTTACCCTTGGGCTGCCCTTTGTGCGAACCTCCCCGGACCATGGCGTTGCTTACGATATAGCCTGGAAGGGCATAGCGGACGAGGGTCCATCTCTTAGTGCTCTCAGGCTGTGTGAAAAGCTTGCAGGGAAAACATGTCAATAAAAAGGAGGGTGGCACTCAGCCTCATCGTCTCTCTTGCCATAACCCTCTCTGTCGCCTTTGTCCTTCTATACTTTATATCTTCTCAGATTCTTGAAAGAAGGATTGAAGAAACTTACAGGCTTATTTATGATAACTACAGAGAGCTTTTAAAGAGAGAGGAGAAAAACCTCAAAATTCTCGCTGGCTACACGCCACTTCCTTCCACTTACTACTACAAAGAAAAAATCTCAGAAACAAAATGTGAGGAAGTATCATACTACTCTGTAACTTCTGCAGGACCCTACTATGGTATAAACAGGCAGTATTCTGAGGGCTGTTTCTTTGTAGGTATAAACCTTGAGGAAATACTCAGATTTATGGAAAGCATGATGGGTGTGGACTGGGTGGTATACTACGATAGAGAGTTTGTCCCTGACTTTGCAAGGGGAGATCTTGACGCCTTTATGAAGGATAAGGTGGTTATCGGCGATGTGGTTATAGACAGGTTTTCCAGACAGGATGTGCTTACCTTACCCCTCAACGTCAAGGGCTACGTGCTGTATGGTGGTTTACTTGAAAAGAATCTGCTTATGGAAATCCCCCTTACCAGTATGAAAGGTTTGCCTGTGGGCAGAATAATTCTTATAAAGGATGTTTCCGGGCTCTACAGGGAAGCCTACATGGTTTTTCTTGTGCTTGCCATCTACTCAGCCTTCATGGCGTCCTTTTTAGCCCTTATGCTCTTCAGGGTTGTTTCAGGGGTTGTAAACAGGATAGCTTTTCTGAAAAACATAACAGCAAGAATAGAGAAGAAGGACTTTTCTGTAGTGCACCTTCTTGAGAACTCAGAGGAGAAATTGAGAGATGAAGTCTATGAACTAAAGCATAGCATACACAACATGGCTCTGAGCCTGAAATCTGCCTTTGAGGAGCTCCAAGAAAAGAAGTCTGAACTTGAACAACTTGCATACTACGACCCACTCACCGGGCTTCCCAACAGAAGATTTTTCTTTGACCACGCAAGCCTGATTCTTGAGAGTTCAAAAAGATACGGAAATCCCCTTAGCCTTCTGGTCATGGACATAGACCACTTTAAGAAGATAAACGACACCTACGGTCACGAAGCCGGCGACCTTGTATTGAAAAGTTTTGCGGATATTGTGAGAAAGAGCATAAGACAGTCAGACCTGCCAGCAAGGCTTGGGGGAGAAGAGTTTGTTCTTCTAATGACCAACACAAACCTCCAGCAGGGCAAGGTTGTTGCAGAGAGGATAAGGGTCAGTTTCCAGAACAGTCTTATAGTTTATGAAGAAAGGGAGATAAGGGCAACACTTAGCGGCGGTCTTGCCAGCTTTGCTCCAGGCATTGAAAGCATTGACGACCTTATAAGAATGGCAGATGAGGCCCTTTACAGGGCAAAGGAGTTAGGGAGGAACAGAATAGAGGTTTATAAGCCTTAAAATATGGGAACATCAAGGGCTGGATTGGATAGAGACCTCAACATGCCAAGCCTTATTGCCCTGATTACCTCCTCTTCCAGCTTCCTTTCTCTGAACCTTATGAAGTGATGGAAGAGAACACCACTTGCCTCAAGACCAAGCCCCCTGTCAAGGAGTAGCTTCTCAGACCAGCTCTTTATCTTTTGAGAGTTTAAGAACCTGTTTCTGAGGTTCAGCTCTCTTTTCTTCTCAAGCCCTACAAACTGGTATCCACACACGCTTCCATCTTTCATAAAAACCTTTACCAGCTTCCCCTCCCATTCAAAGCTGAAGGAGCTGTCTGAGTCTTCAAAGGTCCCGCCGCTTCCGGCGGTGACAGACCTTGTCTTTACCGCATTGTAGTCTACAAGACCCGGGTTTTTAACCTTCAGTCCTGCCATGTTAAAACCTGCTACCGCTCCAGCCTGCTGTGCCGGCGGGAAAAGGGCAATCCATCTGTGATTACCCCATGCATCAACTCCAGAGCATATATCACCGGCGGCGTAAACATCCGGGTCTGAGGTCTGCTGGTATTCGTTCACAAGAATACCACCCACAACCCTGCCTGTGGCTTCATTTATGTGAAGCTTTATATCCGTGTCCGCCACCAGGTTAGTTCTCGGTCGGACGCCAGTGGAGAGAATGACCATGTCCGTCCTTATGAACCTGCTCCTGTCAGCACCGTTAGGACGTATCTCCACAGCCTCCACCCAGCCATCTTCACCGTGTATGGTAACCACCTGATGGTTCAGATAGAAATGAATCCCCTCCTCCTCAAGGGGCTTTAAATACCTCTCTGCCATAAACTTGTCTAACATCCTTGGCAGAACTCTGTCAAAAAATTCCACCACATGCACCTCAAGCCCCATGTGCCTGAGAGTTTCCGCATCTTCCACACCTATAGGACCCGCGCCCACTATTACGGCGCTCCTTACCCTTCCAGAAAGCACCCACTCCCTTATCTTTTTTGCATCGTAGAGGTTCTTGGCAGTGGTCACACCCCCAAGCTCCACGCCGGGTATGGGTGGGACAAAGGCATAAGCTCCGGCGGCAAGAAGACATTTGTCGTAGGGCACTTCTTCTCCCCCTCTGACAATAACCACTTTTCTTTTGTTATCTACGCCTACCACTTCCTTTTTTGGTCTGAAGTCCACCCTGTATTTCTCATAAAAGGACAAGCCGCCCTTGTAAAAGAGGGCTTCCTCTGAGATGTCCCCCCTTATGACATTTTCCATACAGTTGGGTGCGTAGGTGGGGAACTCCTCATCAGACAGGACTATAAGGTCTGAATCTCTGTCCACTTTCCTGAAGGCTTCTATGGCACTGGCGGCTGCAGGCCCGTTGCCTACTATTACAACACGCATAAGGTTAAATTATATTCCATGAGGGCGTATTATCATGGCAGGATTGAAGATTTTACAAAGAGTTTTGGCAACGCCCAAGATTTCAGAGCATTCATAAGCCGACAGCATAGGATGTTTCATGGTGAGGATGCAAGCATAGAACAACTCAATGCCTAGGAAGAGTCATTTTCACACATTTATAAACTTTTTGAGCGGCTCATAAACAAAGGCCTTGCCAACCTTTACTGTATTTTTGAATACTTTTTGCCAACCTCTCAGGAAAGAATCGACCTCATAATTCTTGGGAAAAGTGAGAGCAAAGCCAAAGCACTGATCCTTGAACTCAAGGGCTGGGGTACTACCGGTCTTAAATCAGGTAAGTGGACTGTGAAAGTAGACAAGGAAGAGGGATATGACCCTCACTTGCAGCTTCAAAGCTATGTGGAAAAGTTACGTTTTTTTCACTCTGCTTCTCAAGCCTTTGACTTTGACGGGCTTCTCTGGTTTTATGGAGTAGAGCCTGCCGCCCAAGAATCTGAATACACATTTGTCGGCCCCTGCTACAATCTACTTTCTAACAGGGTAGCATCTCTCCTACATTCGGCGCTGGATGAAGGGGGTATAAGGGCTTTTCTCTGTGGCGAATACGTTCAGTCCAGCAGTCTTTTCAGCTTCGTGAAAGAAAGGGGTAAAGATATCTTACAGAGAGGCCTTGACGTGCTTGTGGAAACCGCCTTTTCTCCGAGTGAGGAACAGGCAAAACTTATTGAAAGGGTTATAAGGGCAATGGAAAGGGGTGAAAGGGTAAACTTTCTGGTAAAGGGTGGGCCTGGGTCCGGTAAGACATATCTGGCCCTTATTTTGATGATTGAAGCTGTAAGAAGAGGATACAGAACTGTTATAGCATACAGAAACAACAGATTCGTGAATTCTCTAAGAAAGCTTCTGGATAGCGTGGAAAGGGGTCTGTCAGGGCTGGTAAAGTTTTATTCTACGGGTAGGAGGGATGGAATCGCTGAGCAGTATGGAAACTGCAACTTTGAGTTTGTGATATACGATGAGGCTCAAAGGATGAGGAGGGAAAACATAAGAATTGCAATGCAGAAAGGGAAGATTAACCTCTTTTTTTACGACGACTCTCAAATTCTTAATGCAGATGAAGAGGGGTGGAGGGAGAATTTTCTTGAAGAAGCAAGGCTAAGTAGTCTGAAAGTTGAGGAGTTCCAGCTGGAGGGTAGCTACAGAGTAAGGGGAGGACATGTCTATACAAGCTTTGTGGAGGGCCTGTTGGAAAGTGACCTCCATATAGACCCAAGAAGCCTTGGAGACTACGAGTTAAAACTATTTGAAAGAATAGAGGAAATGCTGAGTCTTCTGAGAAAAAAGGCCTGTGAAGGCTACAGAGTTGCACTCATCGCCGCCTTTACGGAATCACCGGGGGACAGAAAAAACAAAACAGGAAAACTCTAAAGAACAGAAGAATAGGTTATCCACTCTACAACACAGACTTTGAACTCTATAGGAACTGTAATGTAGACATATACTGGTTAATGGACGAAAAAACCCAGTATCCAAAATTCTGGCTTGAAGGACATTCCAACAATCTCACGCATTGTGCATCCATATACGGATGTCAGGGCTTTGAGACGGAGTATGCAGGCATCGTATGGGGTAGAGATTTGGTTTGGAGGGACGGTGTATGGAGTCTGGGCGACAACTGTGAGGACAGTGTGGCTGGACTAAAGGACCTTTTCTACAGAGGTAAAAGAGGAGACCTGGAGTCAGCAAACCTTGCCATAAAGCTTCTGAAAAACCGCTACAGAATACTTCTCACGAGAGGTATAAGGGGAACATACATATTCTGCGAAAACCCAGAAACGGCATCCTACCTGCGAAAACTTTTAGGAGGAGCCGTCTAACTTCATTATATACTCCACGCATGTCCTTACTCCAAAGCCCGTTCCACCCTTTGAGTAGTAAGAGAACTCCTCTCTGAGATGTGCAGGTCCGGCTATGTCAAGGTGCACCCACTTTATCCCTTCACCCACAAATTCTTCCAGGAACATGGCGGCGGTTATGGCGCCCCCATAGCGACCACCAGAGTTGAGCACATCACCTTCTCCTTTTTTAATCTTTTCCCTGAGCCTTCTGTCATCCATGGGCAGCTTCCAGAGCCTCTCTCCAGTTAGCTTTGATAGTGCAAGGATTTCTTCTGCAAATTCCTCGTCGTTGGTAAAGAGCCCTGCTGTGTATTCGCCCAGTGCGACCATGCAGGCCCCAGTCAGCGTTGCCATATCTATTATCCTTGAGACGCCGAGGTTTGACGCGTAAGAAAGGGCATCTGCAAGGGTGACCCTTCCCTCAGCGTCCGTGTTGTCCACCTCTATGGTTTTTCCGTTCATCGCCCTGATTATATCGTCAGGTCTGTAGGCGGTTCCGCTGGGCATGTTCTCCGCAGCACCAAATATGCCATGCACCTCCACCTGAGGTCTTAGCTGGGCAAGAGCCTTCATTATACCAATCACTGCACATGCGCCCGACTTGTCCATCTTCATGGTCCTCATGTAATCTCCCGTCTTTATGTTAAGACCACCGCTGTCAAAGGTAAGACCCTTACCCACAATGGCTATCCTTGCCCTTGGCTCACCTTCTGGTCTGTAAACCATATGAACAAACCTTGGGGGTGTGGCAGAGCCCTTGCCCACGCTCCAGAGGGCCTGCATACCCATCTCCTGTATTTCCCTCTCGTCGTATACCCTGCACTCAAGCCCTTGTTCCTGAGCTACTCTCTGGGCAATTTCTGCAAGAGTTATGGGGTTTATCACGTTACCGGGTTCGTTCACAAGGTCTCTCGTAAAGTTCTGAGCCTCTGCGAGGATTTTCCCCACGCTGACGGCCTCCCCTTCAGCCCCGTGTATGAATACCTCCTCTAGTTTTAAGCTGTTCTCTTCTTCCCTTTTTGTCTTATATTTGTCAAAGCGATAACTCCCGAGGATTGCACCCTCCGCTATTGCCTTGCTCAGCCTGTAGTCAAGGCTTCCAGCATATATGTAAAGACTCCTCACCCTGTCTTTGCCCGCCCTCTTTGCCACCAGAGCTGATGCCACTCTGTAAGAGTCCTCTCCCGCCTTTTCCCTTTTGCCAAGGCCTGCTACATAGAAAACCCTTACCTGACCATTCACAAGCAGGCTTACTTTTGAAAGGCTCTCCTCCTTGCCCTTGAAGTTCTCTGCAGAGAGGAGTTTTTCCACTGGCTCTTTTAACTCTCCCAGAAAGTTAAGGTTTTCCATACTATCTTCAAAGACAAAAATAGCAAGGGGTTCTTTTACCTCTTCCGCTTTAAAACTGACAGTTCTTACTTCCATCTCAAAACCTCCACTATGCTATTTCACTCTTCCTCCTGAGAGGAGCTTTCCCTCTTCATGGCAACCTTGCCAGTCCTTGCCATTTCCTTTATCCCAAAGGGCTTGACTAGCTCTATAAAGGCGTTTACCTTGTCCTCTGTGCCGGTTATCTCCACCGTGTATGTCTCAGGAGAGACATCCACTACCCTGCATCTGAATATCTCCACAAGCCTGAGAACCTCATCTCTTGCCCTTGGCGTTGCGGTGTGAACCTTTACGAGGGCAAGCTCTCTTTCCACGTGAGGCGTGTCTGTTAGGTCTTTTACCTTTATGGTATCTATTAGTTTCCTGAGCTGTTTTACCACCTGGTCTATGACCACATCGTCGCCTATAACCTCAAGGGTCATGCGGGAGGTGCCCCTCTCGTGGGTTTCTCCCACGGAAAGCCCCTCTATGTTGTAGCCTTTGCCTGCTATAAGGGTTGCTATGCGCGCGAGAACTCCGAGCTCATTCCGGACTGTTAAAGTTATTATGTGCTTGCGAACCTCTCCCTTTTTGACTTCTCTGAAAAGGGGAGCCTTTACTGCATCAAGCTGTGCAGTGCCAAGAGTATCTGCCATCTTCATGCCTCCTTTTGGGACTTTATCCTACCAGATACATGGTCTCAGCCTCTACAGACTTCTTACCATCTTCCAGTATCATGTCTCTGTAGGACTTTCCTGCGGGCACCATGGGAAGCACATTCTCTTCCCTGTCCACGTGGAAGTCCATGATAACAGGCCTGTCCTGAACCTTGAGTGCTTCTTCTATGATTTCTCTGACCTCTGAAGGCTTTTCTGCCCTGAAGCCAACCGCACCACAGGCCTCCGCCAGCTTTACAAAGTCTGGCTGGATGGAAAGGTCTACCTCTGAGTATCTTCTGTCATAGAAAAGCTCCTGCCACTGGCGCACCATACCAAGGTATCCGTTGTTTATTATGGCAACCTTGACCGGCACTCTGTATTGCACTGCGGTAATAATTTCCTGCATGGTCATCATGAAAGAGCCGTCTCCATCAATCACAAAAACTTCCCTCTCTGGCCTTCCGAGCTTTGCTCCTATACCTGCTGGAAAGCCAAAGCCCATTGTCCCAAGGCCCCCCGAGTTTATAAACTGCCTCGGGAAAGAATACTTGTAAAACATGGCAGACCACATCTGGTGCTGTCCAACACCAGTGGTGATTATGGCTTCACCCCTTGTTGCCTCGTATATCTGCTCTATCACATACTGGGGTTTTATCATGGTGCTGGAATTTCCGTAGGTGAGTGGGTGCTTTTTCTTCCATGTCTCAATCTGTTCAATCCACTTCTGCCTTTCCTCCGGGAAAAAGAGCTTTGCACCCTCTCTTTTCAGCTCCTCAAGAAGCTTTCTGAGCACTATTTTCACATCACCCACTATAGGCACATCCACCACTATGTTCTTTGAGATGGAAGCAGGGTCTATGTCTATGTGGATTATCTTGGCCTGAGGTGCGAACTCTTCCACCTTTCCTGTCACCCTGTCATCAAAACGCGCACCCACTGCTATCAGAAGGTCACAGTTGTAAACAGCCATGTTGGCATAGTAGGTGCCGTGCATGCCAAGCATGTGCAGAGACAGAGGATGCAGCTCAGGAAAGGCACCTTTGCCCATGTTTGTGGTAGTCACGGGAATCTTCATAAGCTCGGCAAGCTCCACAAGTTCTTTCTGAGCCTCTGCATGAACTGCACCACCCCCCACATAGAGCACGGGCCTCTTTGCCTCCATCATGAGCCTCACTGCCCTTCTTATCTGCTGAAGATTGCCCTCAAGATGGGGTCTGTAACCGGGCAGTGATTCTTTGACCTCTTCAGAGGAAGGAATCCTTACATCGCTCAGCTTCTGGGTTATGTCCTTGGGAATGTCCACGAGCACAGGCCCAGGCCTGCCGGTCCTTGCTATGTAAAAGGCCTGACGGATTATAAGGGGGAGCTCTTCTATACTTTTGACAAGAAAGTTGTGCTTGGTAATGGGCCTCGTTATTCCTACTATGTCCACCTCCTGAAAGGCATCGTTGCCTATGAGATGGGTTGGGACCTGCCCTGTTATAAAGACCACAGGAACAGAGTCCATGTATGCGTCTGCTATGGCGGTCACTAAATTGGTTGCACCTGGTCCAGAGGTGGACATGGCAACGCCAACCTTTCCAGTTGCCTTGGCATATCCCTCTGCCATATGACCTGCACCCTGCTCGTGTCTTGCCAGGATGTGTCTTATTCCCCCATCCCTGTAAAGAGCATCATATACCTCCATTATGGCACCGCCAGGATGACCAAATATCAACTCCACATCCTCTTCCTTCAAAGCCTCTATTACAATATCTGCACCCTTTCTAGGCATCTTTTACCTCCATAAAAAAAATCTGTAAGGATATAAAATATACGCATCTGTTTAAATTTTGTTAAGTCTTCTTCACCTGAAGTATAAGCCCATAAGAATTAGCTTAAATAAGCATAATTAATAACTCACCAAACATTTTCTTATTGACAAGCCTGCTTTTCAGAGGCTATGATTTTAATCAAACCTTTTAAGGGAGGTAAAGCATGGTTACAAGGCGTGACCTTTTAAAGTCTGTAGGAGTAGGGGCTGTTGCTCTCGGAGTTTCATCACAACCTGTTTTTGCAGCGGCAGAAAGGGTTGTAAAGATGGAAGCTCTCATGCCTCCACCAAAAGGCAACAGGGTGGTAGTCTGCGGTGGTGGATGGGCTGGTCTCACTGTAGCAAAGTATCTCAAGAGGGAAAACCCTAACATAGATGTGGTCCTCATAGAACAGAGGCCCAACTTCTTCTCATGCCCCATATCCAACCCATGGCTTGCCAACCTGGTAAACCTGGACTTTATATCCCATGATTATCTCCAGCCTGCTACTAAGTATGGCTACAGGTTTGTAAACGATAAGGTTATAGGCATAGAAAGGGATAGAAAAAGGGTTTATACCACAAGGGGATTCATAGAGTATAACTACCTTGTTCTTGCCCCCGGTATACGCTATAACTACGCTCCCTGGTTTGGAGACAACGCGGACCTTATAAGGTTTACAAAGATGAACTTTCCTCCCGCATACATACCGGGTTCAGAACACCTCGCCCTCAAGAGGAAAATATGGGAGTTTGAAGAGGGAGACTTCATCATAACAGTTCCACCTGGAGCATACAGGTGCCCACCCGCCCCATACGAAAGGGCATGTATGGTGGCAGAAGTTTTCAAGAGAAACAAGGCGAAGGGAAGGGTAATACTTCTTGACCCTAAGGAAGATATAGCCCCCAAGGGTCCTGGCTTCAGAATGGCATATGAACAGGTTTATCTTGGCATAGTGGAGGTGGTTACAAAAGCATCCATAAAAGAGATAGACCCCGTAAAGAAGGTTATAAAGACAACTGCTGGAGACTTCAAGTTTGCTGATGCCAACATAATACCACCCCAGCAGGCTGGAGAACTCGTCTGGATGGCAGACCTGATAGCAAAGGACAAGGAGGGCAAGCCCACCGGCTGGGCAGACCAGGACCCGCTCACCTTCCAGGCAAAGGCTGACCCCAACGTCTTTCTGGTGGGTGATGTTATATCTCCAGCCCTTGGGGTAGCCTATCCAAAGAGCGGACATATGGGCAACTCTCAGGGTAAGATTGTGGCAAAGGTTATCGCATCAAGGATAGCGGGTAAAGAGGCTCCTCTTGCGTTGCCAGATAACACATGCTACTCTATGGTCAACGGCTCACCTCAGGAAGCAATTGTTATAAACGTCACCTACGAGTATAACAGGCAAGAAAACAAGATAACCCCAAAACCAAGAACAATAAACGAAAGGTCGGAAGCTCTTGCAAAAGCAACTTACGAATGGGCAAGGGCCATGTATAAGGACATGTTCTCCTGATGAGGGCGGGGCAGCCGCCCCGTTGCAACATATGTTGCACCGGAAAACAATTATGGGTTATTGAAAATAAGGATATTTCATGCTTTTTCTATGGCACTCAGCTTGCATACACTTTAGGAGGACACTTAAAATAAAATATGAGGTGTAATACATGGACAGAAGGGATTTCATAAAAACCTGCAGCACTGTAGCGGTGGCCTCAATGTTAGATGCCAGCTTTTTCTCTCAGGTGCTTGCACAGCAAAAGGATGGTATGTTTCAGGCTTACAAAAAGGCGTTGCTTGTAAAGCAGGATGGCTCCCCTCTCAAGGAGGAGGATATAAGGCCTCATGTAAACTACATCTTTTTCTACCCTCATACTGCCACACCCTGCTATTTAATTAACCTCGGTGAAACGGTCCCACCTGCGGAGATAAGGCTCAAAGACGGTAAAAGCTACAGGTGGGGTGGTGGGATTGGTTCCAGAAAGAGCATAGTAGCATACTCCGCCATTTGCGCCCATCAGTGGAGCTATCCAACTCCCCAGTATTCCTTCATAAACTACTATCCACCCGATGCTCCTTCAGAAACCACAAAGAAAGCGGGTATAATCCAGTGCTGTGCCCATCTTGCCCTATACGACCCCAGAAATGGGGGTAGTGTTATAGATGGTCCGGCAGACTTCCCTCTCGCCTCAATAGTGCTTCAGGAAGAGGAAGGTAAGATTTACGCAGTGGGCGTTCTGGGCAAAGACCAGTTTCAGCAGTTTTTTGACAACTACAGGACAGAGTTAAGACAGCAGTATGGCTCCACCGTAAAGGCAAGAGAGCTTGTAGATAATTGCACTGTTATGGAGGTGGATAAATATGTTCAGGCAGTTGTCAAGTGTTAACAGAAGAGAGTTGCTGAGTGGGGTTGTAGCCCTTGGCCTGACTGCACCCATGATGGTATACGCAAAAACCCCAAGGAGGCAGAAGGCTCAGGTAGTCATAGTGGGTGGTGGTTATGGGGGTGTGACGACCGCCAAGTATCTGAAGAAGGAAAATCCAAGGCTTGATGTAATACTGATTGAGGAAAGGCCCTTTTTCATGTCCTGTCCCATGTCAAACCACTTTTTGGCCGGTCTCATGGAGCTTACACCCCTTTGCTTTTCTTACAATGTGCTGGAAGTGAAGCATGGAGTTAAAGTTTTGAACGACAAAGTCCTTGGAATTGAGCTTGACAGAAAAGCTGTAAGAACATCATCAGGATACATAGCCTACGACTATCTGGTGCTTTCTCCTGGCATAGATTACGACATAGAAGATGCGCCCTTTTACAGAGAATCCCTTGTTTACAACCCTCCAGCCTTCAAACCAGGCTCAGAGCACATATACCTCAAAAGGCTAATAGAGGATTTTGAGGGCGGTGATATTGTGATAACCGTCCCACCACCTCCCTTTAGATGTCCTCCTGCACCCTATGAGCGTGCCGCCCTTATAGCCAGCATGATAAAAAGAAACAAGCTCAAAGCCCACATGTATTTTATTGATGCCAACGAAAGACCTATAATAAACTCCGAAGGCTTCCTATCCGCCTATTACGACCTCTACAAGGATATAGCTACCTACATAACCTCTGCACAGGTAAGGGAAGTAGATGTCCAGAAGAGGGTGGTAAAGACTTCCCACGGAGACTTCAAGTATGACCTTGCCAGCATAATCCCGCCAATGAAAGCAAACAGGCTTCTTGAAGAGGCTGGGCTTTTGAAAAGGGGTCAGAAATGGGTGGAGGTCAATCCGCTCACCTTTGAATCCTCCGTGAAGAATGTCTTTGTCATAGGAGATGCCTGTCAGAGCTACCTTCCAAAGAGCGGTTATGCGGCACACTCTGAAGGTAAAATGGTGGCAAAGCTCATAAACGCAAGGATTCAGGGTAAAGAAGTCAAAGAAGAATATCTGCAGATGATATGCTACGCAATGGTGAGCGACAGGGAAGCCATAATGACGGAAACTGCCTTCAGATACGACGCGGTATCAAAGAGGTTTGTCCCCACTCACAGAGAGGACAATCAGAGAAAGGAAAGCACTGCAAAAAGGTATGAAGAATGGGCAAGAGGCCTATGGAGAGACCTCTTTGGCTAAAACTCCTTTAGCATACCCCTGACCTTGTCCTCCCAGCTGGGGTGGACAAGGGCTGCCTTTCTTAGCCTTCTCTTCCTGTCCTTTGCCTTGTGGGTGTTGTAGTGTGAACCGCCAGCCTTCTGTCTTTTTATCTTTCCTGTTGCGGTAACCTTAAACCTTTTCTTTGCCGACCTGTTGCTTTTCATCTTCACCTTTGCCATATGCAGACCTCCAGACAGAGCATTATACCACAGTTAACATCCAAGAAGCTCTTTCAGGTCCTTTTCCAGCTCCCTGTAGACACCAAGCCTTATACGATAGATTTTACCGTTCCTGTCAAGCAGGTAGGAGGTAGGAAATCCCATAAGCTTTAACTCCTTTTCAAGCTCTTCCGATGGCCTTACTATGGTGAAAGAGTATCTGTTCTCCCTCAAAAACTTTTCCAGAGCTCCTTCTGAGCTGTCCATGTTTACCGCAAGCACCTCAAAGCCTCTATCCCTGCACCTCCTGTATTCCCTCTCAAAGATTGGCATCTCTTCCTTACAGGGTGGGCACCAGGTAGCCCAGAAGTTAAGAAGAACTGCCTTTCCACGAAGCTGGGAGAGTTTTAGTTCTTTGCCATCAGTTGTTTTAAAGGTAAAGTCTGGCAGAGACTGTTCCACAGGCGGTCTGTAAGAATTCTGAAGAAGCTCTTCCTCTCTATGCTTGAGTCCGAAGAAAAGAACCATAAAAAAGAGTATGCCCGCAAGTATGTAGGGAACATACTTCGTCATGTCTATTAATTTACCATGGTGCTTTTACTTTTCAAGTGGTGTATTCGGCGTTTATCTTTATGTAATCGTATGTTAGGTCTGAGCTGTAGTAGGTCCAGCTTTCCTTTCCTTCCATCAGGTCAAGGGTTATCTCCACCTCCTGAGATTCTTCAAGATACCTTTTTGCCCCTTCCAGAGCTCTGGGATGGACTTTTCCATCGTAGAGGAGATGGGTTCCCATGTAAACTTTTAGTCTAAACTGGTCTATTGGAAAGGGCGTGGAGCCTGCAGCAGCCACTATTCTTCCCCAGTTGGGGTCTCTTCCAAATATGGCTGTCTTGACAAGGTTTGATGTGGCAATGGCCTGGGCTATTAGCCTTGCCTTGAGCTGTATGGAGGTGTTCTTCACATGGACCTTTATAACCCTCGTGGCACCCTCCCCATCCTGCACTATCTTTCTGGCAAGGCTGAGAGAAACCTCCTCTATGGCATCGCTGACTGCCTGCAGGTCTTCCTTCAAAAGCCCAAGGCTAATTAAACCAAAGCTGTCGTTGGTGCTCATGCATCCATCCACGCTAATAGAGTTAAAGGTTCTCTCGTTTATGTCTCTGTGTAACCTCTCAATAACATTTTCATCTAGGTCTGCGTTGGTAAACACATAGGCAAGCATTGTCCCCATGCTGGGGTGTATCATGCCAGCACCCTTTGCAAAGCCAAAGGCTTCCAGCTTGCCCTTTTTTACAAAGTCATACTTGGGAAAGCTGTCTGTTGTGGATATAACCTCGCTTGCTCTTTTGAGGTCAAGAGGCTCAAGAAGCGAACAGGCTGAATCTATTGCATTAAGAACGTCTCCTATTGGCATTGGCTTGCCTATTACGCCTGTGGAAAAGACCAGAACCTCTTCCTCCTGAATTTCAAGCCTTTCCGCAACTCTTTTTGCCATAAGCTCTGCATGGAGAAGACCATCTTTCCCAACCCCGCAGTTGGCGTTTCCGCTGTTTATCACCATTGCCCTGACTTTTCCGTTAAAGACCTTCTGAGAATACAGGACACTCGCAGATTTGAAGTGATTCCTTGTAAAGAGAAAGGAAGCCCTGCAAGTCTGCGGAAGGAGAACAACAAGAAGGTCTGGCTTTCCTCCAGATTTTAAACCTGCCCTTCCAACTCCCATAAGAATATCCATGTAAAAATTCTACCACATACTTCCCAGCCTTCTGAGCCTTTCCCTTGCATCCTCTGCCCATGGTGCCCTTCCCTGAGAGAGTTCAAGGGCAGCTCTGTAGTGTTCCACAGCCCTGGAATACTGCCCCAGCGCCTCATAATCTCTCCCCAGATAATAATGAGTGCTTGCATGGTCGGGTATGAGCTGTCTTGCTCTCTCAAGGTGCCTGATAGATTCCTGATATTCTCTTCGCAGGAACTTCACATAACCGTGAACAAAGTTGGTCAGGAACACATGGGGCATTGCCTGAAGAGCCCTTTTTGAGTTTCTGTCCGCCTCCTCAAGCTTTCCTTCTCCCGCAAGAAGATATGCCATATAAGCCCTTGCCACATAGTTTTCCGGGTATAATTCAAGTGCTCTCTGAAAGTGCTCAAGAGCAAGCCTGTGATTGTTGCTAGCAAAAGCTTTCTTGCCCTTATCAAACTCTTCAAAGGAATGCTGGGTTTTCTTTAATCTTTCCTTTAACCTCTGAAAATCCTCCGTATCGGTTATGAATGCACCGCTGGGTCTTAACTTCTCTATTTCTCTGTTTGCCTCCTTTATTCTTGTCTCTGGAAGGGGATGAGTAGACAACCACTCAGGTGGTCTTCCCCCTCTTTCCATAGATTTAAACATTTCAAAAACCCTGACTATTGCCATTGGGTCGTATCCCGCCCTGTAGGTGTAGAGTATGCCATACTGGTCTGCCTCCCTCTCCTGGTCTCTGCTAAACTTTAGACTGAGAAGTCCAGCGCCAACCTGACCGAATTGAAGCAACGCCTGCCCATAGGGCTTGTCCCCTACGAGAAGCGCCCCTATGTTAAGGAGAAGACTCAGCCCAAACTGCTTTTCAAGAAATCTTGCATGATGTCTTGCGTTGATGTGTCCCAGTTCATGCCCCAGGACGCTTGCAAGCTCGCTCTCAGAAGAGAGCTTCATAAGAAGCCCCCTTGTTATTACCACAGGTCCTCCAGGCAGGGCAAAGGCGTTTATCTTTGAGGAATTCACCACATAAAACTCATAGGGCAGTCTTCTTTCTGTATGTCTTGCAAGGCTGAGCCCCACATTTCTCACATATTCCTGCACCTCCCTGTCCGGATAAAGACCGTCAAACTCCTCTATGGCATATGGAATGTAAGCCTTTCCTATTTCTATCTCCCTGCTTTCTGGAAGAAGGTTAAGCAGTGGTCTTCTGGCACTGACTTCCGCACAGCTAACAAGGACTGAAAGGAGCAAAAGAAAAAGAAGCCTCATGCTTTTAATAATATAGCCTGCCTGAGCCTCCACAGAACTTCGTTTATGAGAAGGAAGCCCCTCCTTTTTAGCCTCAGCCTGTCTTCGTTAACCTCAAAAAACTCCTCAAGCTCCCGCGGTATACTTGATAGAAGGCTTTTTTCCACACCTTTTGAGGTTCTCAGGGCAACAAACAGATAATCATAGAGAAGCTCATCACCTTCAAGTTTTTCTTCATATTCCACGGGCTTTTCTCCATTGCTGACCCTTTCGGCGTATAGCCTGAGGTTCTTCGTGTTTCCAAACCTAACCCTGTCAACAAAGCTCCAGGCGGACACACCAAGTCCGAGAAACTCCTCATAGCTCCAGTAAAGCATGTTGTGCCTGCACTGGTAGCCAGGCAGGGAGAAGTTGGAAACCTCATACTGCAAAAAGCCAAAGCCTTCAAGGCTTTCACATATGAGTTCATACATATCACCTATAGTATCTTCTTCTGGAAGCTCCAGAAGACCCTTTTCATACAGCCTTCCGAGCTGTGTGTCCTCGTAAGGTGTAAGAAGGTAGAAGGAAACATGGCTGATTGGCAGGCTTCTGAGGATTTTCAGTTCCTTTTCAAGGTCTTTGAGGCTCTGTCCGTGATAGCCGTATATGAGGTCTATGTTTATGTTTTCAAAGCCTGCCACTCTGGCAAATTCAACGGCCCTGAGTGATGTCTCAACAGAATGGAGCCGGCCAAGAGCCCTAAGCCCTTCCTCTCTCAGGCTCTGCACACCGATGCTGACCCTGTTAAAGCCTGCGTCTTTGAGCCTTCTGTAGTCCTCAAGGATGTAGTTTTCTGGGTTGCATTCAATAGAGACCTCTTCAAGGTTAGAGGAATCTACATACTTGAAGAGCCTTTCAAAAAAGGACTCGTAAAGTTCGGGCTTTATAAGAGAGGGCGTTCCACCTCCAAAGTAAAGGGTCTGGGGTTTTATGTGCAGATTTCTGTATAGCTCAAGTTCCTTAAGGAGCATGTTCATGTATTCTGAAGGGTCAAGGACCGGGTCTACCACAGATACAAAATCACAATAGGGACACTTGTAAGAGCAGAAGGGGATGTGGAAGTATAAACCCTTAACCATTCTCAAACCTTATAGGTCTGTTCATGTGCTCTCTGATTATGGAAAGAGCACAACCAAAAAGAAGAGAAAAGGTGAGTATACTGCTACCACCATAGCTGACAAAGGGCAGAGGTATGCCAACCACAGGCGCCCATCCCATAGTCATCAGGAGATTCACGCCTGTCTGAAAGAGCCATAGCCCGGCAAAGGCACCGAGGTATAGCCTCTCAGCAGGATGAGGCACATCCAGAGCGTAGTGGACAATCCTATAAAAGAGAACAAACGGCGCAAGCAGGAGAATAGAACCAGCCAGAAAGCCCCACTCCTCTGCTATAACGGAGAATATAAAGTCCGTATGTTTCTCCGGAAGGAAAAGAAGATGGGACTGGGTGCCCTGCAGAAAGCCTTTCCCCAGAAAACCACCCGAGCCAATGGCTATTACCGATTGAATCAGCTGATAACCACTGCCATGGTAGTCCTCATAGGGGTCAAGGACTGCAAGTATTCGTGCTTTCTGGTAGTCCTTCAGAAAATGCCAGAGAAGGGGGGATACGAGAAAAAGAGAAATGCCAGAAAGAATGAAATATTTGAGCCTTATTCCCCCAAGGAAGAGAACAAGAAAAAGTATAAGACCGTAAGTCACGGCGGTGCCAAGGTCGGGCTGTTTTAGAGTAAGAACAGCCGGCAACAGAAAGGCTATGAGAAGTATGAAGCCTTCCCTGCTCAGGAACTTCTTCGTGTGTTCCAGAGTGTAGAGGGCAAAAAGCAGAAAGGAAAACTTCATGAACTCTGAAGGTTGAACACTTACTGGACCCAGGTCAATCCATCTCTTCGCTCCGTAAACTGTCTTTCCCACAAGGGGCACAAGCACCAGAAGAAGAAGATTGAGGAAGTATATGGCTGGTGCCATGTCAAGGATAGTTCTGAAGTTCAGTCTGGAGAGAAAAAACATTATGAACAAACCCATAACAAGGTAAAGAGACTGCTTTATAAAGAGAGGTGATGGACTACCCTTGAAGGTTGCGCTGTAAATACCCACGAGCCCAACAAGGCATATGAAAAAGAGGGATAAAATCACGTAAGGGTCGTAATCTTTTATGATTTTTTTAAGTCTCCCCCTCATTGTAAACCAGCCTTCCACAGCTTGGACATACCACTACATCTCCTTTTATAAGCCTTGAGTAGAGAGCGGAGGGCAGCCTTGTTCCGCAATTGGTGCAGGCTCCAAAGGAATCAACGGGAAGTATTACTGGCAGACCGTGCTTCTTCTTCAACATTTCATATTCCTGAATTATTTCTACATCTGTGCTTTCCCTTATTTCCTGAAGCCTTTTTTCAAGCTCATCAATTCTGCTGGCAAGTCTTGACTGAGAGTATCTAAGGTCGGTAAGTTCCTCTTCAAGCTCTTGCATTTCCCTGAGCAGACTTCTATCTTCCTCTCCTTCTTCAAGTTTTTTCAGCTCAATTTCAAGCTCCTTAAGACTGTTTGTCAGCTTTATGACACAATCCTCATGTCTGGCTTTTTCCCTCAGAAGTGCTTTATATTCCTCAGCTTTTCTGACAAGGCTCAGCCTTTCCTCAGCCCTTTTTGCACCATCTTTACACTCCTCAATCATTTCCCTGTGCCTCTTTATTTCCCTTTTCAACTCTTCCATTTTTCTCCTTGTGTCTTCCCTCTTTTTCCTAAGCTCCTCAATCCTTTTAGTCACCTCCTCTATCTGGGTCTGAAGCTTTTTGAGGGCCGTTCTTGTTCTTAACATTTCAAGTTCAATCTTCTGAAGCTCAAGCATTCTTTGAAGCCTGTCAGGTTTCACAGAGAATATAATATAAGCCATGCTTGACCTTTTGATTAAGTCCACCCTGATACCAGAAAGGGGCAAGCCGGCAGATGTAGGCATAAAGGATGGAATGATAGTAAAGATAGGAGAGGGTCTGGAAGAGGAAGCAAGACACACCATAAGGGCTGAGGGGAAGGTTCTCTTTCCATCCTTTGCCAACATGCACACTCACATATCCATGAGCCTTCTCAGAGGGCTGGGTGCAGACCTGCCCCTTATGGACTGGCTCCAGAGGGTCATATGGGTGCTTGAGGGCGAGTTTGTATCGCCAGAGTTTGTCAGAGACGGTGCCCTCATAGGTATTGCGGAAGCCATAAGCTCAGGGACAACCCTATTTATGGACATGTATTTCTTTGAAGAGAGTGTGGCAGAGGTTGCCCAGAGGGCAGGCATAAGGGCAGGGCTCGGTTTTGGTATCCTTGACTTTCCTACAAAGGTGGCAAGAACTCCAGAAGAGTATCTAAGAAGGGCAAAAGATTTCGTAAGGGAGTTTAAGGGCAGAGAACTGGTTTTTCCTACCATCTGCCCACATGCAGTCTATACCTGCTCTCCGGACACCCTCAGAAAATCCCTTGAGCTTGCCCTTGAGGAGGGTGTTTACATACACACTCATACCGCAGAAACCCAGCAGGAGGTGGAGGCATCCCTCCAGCAATTTGGCAGGCGTCCAGTGGAACATCTTCACAGTCTTGGGCTTCTGACAGACAGGACCCTCATGGCGCATGTGGTATGGACAACAGAAGAGGAGAGAGAAATGATAAAGGAGAAAGGTGCAAAGGTTCTGCACTGTCCAGAGAGTAACCTCAAACTCGCCTCTGGCATAGCACCCATAAGCGACTATGTGAAAAGGGGCATTCATGTGTGCCTGGGCACTGACGGACCTGCCTCCAACGACAACCTTGACATGATGGAAGAGCTCAGCACCATGGCAAAACTTCAGAAGGGGGCAAACCTTGATGCAAAGGCTATGGATGCAAGAACGGCTTTCAAAATAGCCACAGAAGAGGGTTTCAGAGCCGTTGGCATCAGGGCGGGAAGGGTTGAAGTGGGATATGAGGCAGACCTGATACTCCTTGACACAGACAGACCACACCTGCAACCACTCTACGACCCTGTTGCGCAGCTTGTTTATTCAGCCAAATCTTCGGACATAGACACGGTCATATGCAGAGGAAGGGTGCTTATGGAGAATAGGGAGCTAAAGACCATCGACCAGGAAGAGGTGAAATTCATCGCGAATAAATGGAAGGAGAAGATACAGGAGTTCCTTAAAGATAAAATTTTAAGATAACGGGGTGTGGCTCAGGTGGCAGAGCGTCGGCTTCGGGAGCCGAAGGTCAGGGGTTCAAGTCCCCTCACCCCGAGTTAAAAAATTCTTATATGCTTAAATAAACACGCCTTAGCTTCTACATAACAAACTTTTATGGTTGTCCTTCGTCCGTGCGGATAAAATCTTTTTGAAAAATCACAGGAGGAACGGCATGAGGAGGCTTCTTATTCTTTGCACAGTGGGAGTAGCATTCTCGCAGCCGGTAATTGACCCGCAGTTTGCCGACAGGCTCTTTCCCTTTGTAACCTACGGGGAGGTGTGGACTGGCACGCCTGCGGTGATAAAAGATGCCACAATTCCCAACACCCTTGTAGCCTATGGCTCAAAGGAAGACCCTGAGGTGGTTGCCCTTGCGGGCAGGATAGCTTACTACCTTGGTCAGTGGACTGAGGACATAGGCTTCACTGCTGAGGATGTAAAGCAGTCAAGGATGCCGGAGCTTCTCGTGAGCGACCAGAGACTGAAGGCTCTCAACTACCAAAACCTCATCGTGGTTGGGACAAACAACGATATAGTGAAGGAGCTTGGGCTCAGTTTTGACAAACCCACCGTAAAGCTCCTGCAGAAGGATGGGAAAAACATTCTTGTAGTGGGTGGTGCCAACAAGGAGCAGGTGCTTCAGGCAGGAAGATACCTTGCAGATGTAAGGCTCAATTTCAAGGCAGGGGCATACAGGACATTCTTTTCCTTTGTTGCACTCAGAGGCTACATTGAAAAGGGAGAGTTTGATGCCGGTCTCAGACTGATTAGAAGCCCCATGGGACTCTCCGCCTGTGGAAAGAACATGGCTCTTGCCGGTCCCATGGTAGCCCAGTGGGGGGATGACCTCAAGGCCGTTGTCCGGCACAGGAACAACATACTTTACAACGAGCTTCCGAAAGCCTTAGAGGCAAAGGACAAGGAAAAGGCTGTAGCCCTGTGGAAGGAGGCCATGTTTACCTGTTATCAGTGCCATCAGGGCGTAAATGTGCCTCAGGTAAGGAGGTTCAAACCCGTAGAGAGCATACATGCCAGACACCAACAGATAGCAGAGAGTTTTGGACTTGTGAAGGTTGTTGGAACGGAAAAGTCCTGCGTAGCCTGTCATGCAGGACCAACGAGCATAAGGGGCTACAAGTAGTTTATACTTTAGCCTATGGCTCTGGGTAAAGGCTTTTTTCTGAGGGCTGTGCTGGTGGCCCTCTTTCCTCTCTTTATAACGCTCCTCCTTGTTCGCCTTGCCTTTACAGAAGCCTTTGTGGGGTTTCTCTACAGAAAGGTTGACCTTCCACCAGACCCCATGCCCTATGAGCTGAGGCTGAGCATAGCCAAGATGGGATTGCGTTCAGTGCTTTCTGATGAGGGTATGGAGGAGTTTAGAAGCTCCGGACTTTTTAACCAGAGAGAAATAAGACATATGGAGGATGTGAAAAGGCTTCTTAGCTTTTTCTTTAATTTTCTCTACCTGGGGCTTCCCCTCTGGCTTGTGGGATTTTTCGCCATAAGAAGCAAGAAGGAAATGGGAAAGGTTCTCTTTTTTGGAAGCCTTCTCCTTGAGGCTTTTATCATCCTTGTGATAATCCTCTCTGCCATAAGTTATGAGTGGCTTTTTGAGGCCTTTCACAACCTTTTCTTTGACCCTTACTCTTGGCGATTCAGGGATGAAGATATGCTTCTGAGAGTCTATCCCATGGATTTCTGGTTTAAGGCAACTCTTTACACCGCCTTTGGAGTTTTCTGCTTAAATATCCTTCTTCAGGTTACTGGCTTTATTCTATGGAGAAAAAGCTCCTGAGTTTTTCCTCTGCGGGTCCAGGCTTCCCTATGTAGTAGCCCTGTGCGTAGTCCACACCGAGGTCCAGAAGTATGTCAATAGTCTCTGCATCCTCCACGTATTCGGCTATTGTCCTTATGCCAAGGCCCCTTGCCACGTCTACCATACTTTTTACAAAGGTTCTGTCCGCATGGGATTTTTTCATGCTCTTTATGAACTCTCCTTCTATTTTGAGAAAGTCCACGGGCATGTATTTTAGGTAAAGAAAAGAGGCATAGCCAGAACCAAAATCATCTATGGCAAACTTAAAACCGGCTTCCTTCATCCCCTTTATGAAACTGCTGAGCTTTCCTATGTCCTGTATTGCCTCCCTTTCTGTTATCTCAAAAACAATGTTCTGAGCTTTTACATTGTATACGCCTGCTTTGCGTATTACATCCTCTATGAACTCCCCTGTCAGGTCTTGAGGTGAAAGGTTCAGAAATATAAACACGTCCTTATGGTTGTTATAGGAAGATACACGCCTGAAAACCTCCTCCACCATGACAAGGTCAAGCTTCTGAACGAGACCCATCTCTTCCGCTATGTGTATGAACCTGCCTGCAGGCAGGAGTTCATCTTTTATTCTGAGCCTCATGAGGGCTTCAAAGCCTTCCACCCTCTCAGTGCTGAGGTTAACGATATCCTGCATGAAAACCTCTATTGACCTTTTCTCAAAGCTCTCCAGTATTTCCCTCTCAACCCTTCTGAAGGTTGTGTATAGCTCTCTTACGGATTCCTCCACCATTTTGACCTTTCCCTTACCCTCCCTCTTTATGGCATGCATAAGAGCCTCTCCCAGAGAAAGCATCTCCTCCCTGCTTTTTGCATCCACCGGATAGCAAACTATACCTACGCTTAAGCTTGCATGAACCTCCATATCGCCTACGATAAGAGGTGTGTTTAAGACTTCTTGTCTGAGCCTATCAGCTATGTATTCCACTACAGTCTTGTTTGATTTTGGAAGTATAACCCCAAACTCATCCCCACCCAGCCTGCCCGCCGTATCAAGCCTTCTTATCCTTTTTCTGAGAATTTCCGCAACATGCTTGAGCACCATATCACCCACATGGTAGCCATAGGTATCGTTTATCACCTTGAAGTTATCCACATCTATTAAGAGCATGCAGAGTGGCTCTCCAGAGCTGTCAGACCTTTCCATTTCATCTTTAAGGAGCTTTTCAAAGCTTTTTCTGTTGTATAGCATGGTAAGTGGGTCATACTCTGTGAGGAATTTTATGTTTGCCTGAGCCTTTTCCAGGTCTTCTATTACCTTCATGAGCTTGACTACATGGAAGAGCTGATTGCTGACAGTTTTCAAAAAGAGCAGTTCTTCCCTGTCAAAACCCCTCTCCCTTCTGAGCCCGACCACCCCTGACTGATATGAGTTGCTTTCAAACTTGCAGTAAAGGTAATTGTTTCCGGTTCCATACATCTCAGGGCTTTCCATTATCTTTTCCAAAAGCTGATGCAGTTTGAATTCGGGAAAGTTCTGTATAAAACCGCCTGAAAATACCACTCTCTCAGGAAGCTCTGCGTTTTTGTTCCACATGTAGAAAAGGCTCCCATCCATTTTAAGCGTGTAATCAAGCCTTTCAAGAACCTGTTTTGAAAAGGTGTCTATGTTGTTGTATGCCTGAGTGGCGTATTCGGAAGTCTCTAAAAGAAGGTATAGCCTCTGGAGTTCCTTGCTTTTTTCCTCTATAATCCTCTCGAAGTTTATCCAATTCAGAAGATGATCAAGTATGATTCTCTCCACATTTATTACATGCAATCTGCCTATAGGGCTCTCTGGATACTCTTCAAGCTTACTAATTATTAAAAAATCGTCGTATATGTAGTAGTGAAAATCCCTGCCAAAGTATTGCCCTCCAAGTTCTCTGACAAACCTTTTTACCTCAGAAAGGTTAATGTTAGGAGCTTTACATTCTTTATTTTTCTTTATTTTTACAAACAATCGCTACTAGCTTATTCTCTCTAAGGTCATAAAGAAATAAAGCTGTCACTAAATAAGAAAGAGATTTTTCCACCTGCACAAGAAGAATATGGTCTTCCTTCACAGGCTTTTTCCTAGGCATTTCTGTTAAGAGTCTACGAGATGCATCCATAATTTTTACAGCCTCCTCCCTAATATTTTTATAAAGAACCACATACAGGATAATCCCGTAGGCGATAAGCCTATAGGCAGAGGCTAAAACAATCAGAAAATCATAAAAATGCTTGTAAAGAGCCAGACTTAAAGAGGAAAGACTCAAAAACACAAAGACGGTAAGCATATACAGGCGGTTTTCTTTCCCAAATATACTATTTTTAAATGTGTAAAAGGCAAGAAAAGCATATAAAACCACTGTTACCAAATCATACATATCTCTATACCACGGTTGACCTATGCCCTCAATGTATAGCGGTGGTAAATTATGATGAAACAATACTATAAGAAAGGAAGCAAGAACAGAAAAAAGAGTCAAGTATCTGTATGAATTTAATGGAATGCGCTGAAATATGTGTTTATGGAATATGGAGGCATAAAATGCAAAAAGGACTAAAGTCCTTGAAAGGAGAAACAAATAAGCAACTTTATTTCTTGTATTCTTTGTTATAAAATCTGGAAAGAAAACGAAAGAAAGTATGTGGAAAAGGTCGGGTATCAGGGAAGGTATAAGAAAAAGTCCGAGAATATAGAGCCTTTCACATATGAATCGTCTGCCTAGAGCGATGAGGGTTATAATCAAGAACAAAAGAAGCACAAAAGAGCTTATTCTAAGAGTTGCTATCCAGAAGGCAAAGTCAGTCCTTTCAAGGACAAGCTGGTCTCTGTATACATAGGAAAACATGAAGACAAAAACCCCTCCGAGAATAAGAACTATACTTATATGTTTGCCCATGGGGACAATTATACATAATCGTAAGAACCACTCGGAGGTTTATGCCTGAGCAATTTTACAAGAAAATCTGCCACCTTTTCTGGCGGCTTCAGAGTTGTTGGGTCCTCCTGGGGGTATGCCCTTGCCCTCATCTGGGTTCTTGTGGCGCCGGGATTCAGGGCATAGACCTTTATGCCCCTATCTTTGAGCTCCTCAGCAAGAAGCAGGCTCAAACCTTCCACACCAAACTTGGATACCGCATAGGCTCCCCAGTAAGGTGCTGGTCTTTTGCCGGCTCCAGAGGACATGTTGACAATAAAAGAGTCCTCCATCATGTATGGCAGGGTGTATTTTGTTATGTAAAAGACGCCATTTATGTTAACCCTTATAACCTCCTCCCACACATCCTCCGGATAGTCCTGAAGAGGAACCCTCTCGCCCAGCACGCCTGCGTTGTTTACAAGAAGGTCCACACCGCCCATCTTCTCCACGCAAAAAAGCACAAACTCCCTGGCGGAGTCCCTGTCTGCTACATTGCAGGCTTTTATGTAGAGGGTGTCAGGATTTCCAATCTCCTCCTTCAGCCTCCTAAGGTCCTCTTCTCTCCTTGAACATGTGCAAACCTACCAGCCATCCTTTAAAAGCCTCTCCACTATAGCCCTTCCTATGCCCCTGCTTCCACCTGTCACTATCGCCCTTTTCCTCTCCATGCTTATATTTTAAGGATATAATAAAGACCTTAAGGAGGTAAAGCATGCTCTTGAACCTTGAAGTGAGAACTCAGCTCAGAGACATATTCTCCAAGGAACTGAAAGAGCCGGTAAATCTCAAGCTCTTTTCTCAGGCAATAGGATGTGAAACCTGTCAGATTGCAGAGGACCTTCTGAAAGAACTTGCTGATGTGGAGCCTGAAAAGATAAAGCTGGAGATTTACTCCCCACTGGTGGACAGAGAAATCAGCCAGCAGTATGGCGTTGAGAGAGTGCCCACCATAGTGATAGAGGGCGACAGAGACTACGGGATAAGATACATAGGGCTTCCCGCAGGGCTTGAGTTTACCACTCTTGTTCAGGGTGTGGTTCAGGTCTCAAAGAGAGAGCCAAAGCTCTCAGAAAGAACTGTGGAGATGCTAAAAAGCATAGACCTTCCCATGGAAATAATGGTCTTTGTCACCACATCCTGCGGATACTGCCCCTCTGCAGCCATAACCGCCATGAACTTTGCCATGGCAAGCGAAAACATAAAGGCACTCATAGTGGACGCCAGCGAAAACATGGACCTGGCTGAGAGGTTTCAGGTGGTAGGAGTGCCAAAGATAGTTATAAACAGGGGGCTTGCTGAGTTTGTGGGTGCACAGCCGGAGAACAACTTTCTTGGTTATGTGATATCCGCCTACGAGAAGCTGAGGAGAGAAAATGGACAGGCTTGAATACTTCAGAGGCCTTCTTGAAAAACAGCCAGAAAATCCTATGATTCACTACTCCCTTGCCCTTGAATACTACAGGCTCAGGGATTACGAGAGGACCATTGAGCACATGGAGAGATATCTTAGCCTGAAAGAGGATGAAGGTGCAGGCTACCGCATTCTGGCAAAGTGCTACGAAGAGCTTGGAGATTACAGTAAAGCTATACAGGTGCTCCAGGAAGGCATACAGAAAGCCCTTAAATACAAACATCCCAGTATGGCGGAGGAGTTCAGGTCTTGGGTAGAGCAGTTAAAGTCCTTGCAGTCCTTTTAGGACTTGCCGGTTTATCCATATCTCAGGAGCTTAAAGCCTGCTACAGGGCTTACCTTCTGTTTCTTCCCGTGGCTGAGACCTGCATAACATACAGGCAGGAAAACAACAACCTGAAGATAAACAGCAATGTAAGGACGATAAACGTTGGAAAGGTGGTAAAGAGGGTTTACAACAGGGGAGGTGCAGTTATAGAGCTGCCAGAACTTAAACCAAAACACTTTGTTTACTATCAGGAGGAGGGTGAGTTCAAGAGGTATCAGGAATACAGGTTCGGCAATGGCAGGATTAAGGTCACAGAGATAAAGTATGTAAAGTTAAGCGATGAGGTGGAAAAGAAAGAAGAGAAGGAATACGAATACAGGGGTTTTGTAGACCCATACACTGCAAGCCTTATTCTCTACAGAGATAGCTCTGTCAACCCTGCCGGCACTATAAAAATGTTCTACGATGATAAAGAATACTGGCTACCTTACAGTGTGGTTGGCAGAGAAAGATTAGAAACCCCCATTGGCTCCTTCAATACAAGGAAG
This sequence comes from Pampinifervens navoyensis, assembly GCF_046159715.1. NCBI lineage: Bacteria > Pseudomonadati > Aquificota > Aquificia > Aquificales > Aquificaceae > Pampinifervens > Pampinifervens navoyensis. The sequence continues at coordinate 4,204 of NZ_JBJXCT010000004.1, read as the reverse complement.
CTGGAGGTCCATCCAAACATAGAAACAAAAGGGCTTTTAAAACCAAAGGGCGTATGGTATCTCTGGATAGATGAAGAGACGGAGGTGCCCGTAAGGATGGAGCTTAAATTCCTTATAGGTTCTGCCACTGCAAGGCTTGAAAGGCTAGAAGGGAATAAAGACCTTTTGAAAAATCTTCTGACTGCAAAAAGGTAGGGGGCTTGCGCCCCCAGATAAGATTACTTCTTCTGTTCTGCAGGAGCAGCTCCTTCCTTCTTCTCTTCCTTCTTGTGCTCTTGCTTGTGAGCCTTCTTTTTCTTTTTGTGCTCTGCCTTTTGCTCCTGCTTCTGCTCCTGCTTCTGCTCTTGCTTTTGCTCCTGCTTTTGCTCGGCAGGTTTTGCTGGCTGTGCCTGCTGTGCCATGGCTGCGCCTGTGAAGGCTACTGCAAGCAGTAGTGAAAGGACCTTCCTCATGGTTGAACCTCCTTTTAGATTTTTGATGATTAAAAGAATACACGGAAGAAGATGAAAATTTCATGAAAACTCTACAGCTTCTGCTTGAGGAGTAAAAGGGATATCTGATAGAGTATGGAGGTCAAACCCACAAAATAGTAGAAACTGTGATGGTGTTCCAGAAACCACACGAGCCTGTAAGCTATACCCATAAGAAAGAGGGGAGACAGTGCGTTCAGGATTCCGGCTATGTAGTCTCTTGAAGAAGTTTTTTTGCTTTCATTAACTATTGTATTGAGGCTCAGCCTGTAAGTCTTAAAGTCTGTGGCGAAGGTTTTCCCCTCCCTCTGCGTCAGAAGCGACCCCCCCTCAAAGGTTATTTCTCCACCCCCCACCTTTGCCTTTTTTGCTATGACCACGCCTTCATTAAATTTGAAAAATATTCCTTCAAGATGGTTTCCATCTCTTTTCTCTGCATACAGTGTGAACTGTCCAAAGCTCTGAAAGCTCTTTGGGGGTATGGAGGTTATTATCAGGGCATAGTATTTCAGCATCAGCTGTCTCCTCACAAAGCCTATATCCTCCTCTCTAAGCATGTAAAACACAAAAGAGAGGGCAAGCAGTAGGGGGGAGAGCATTAAAAGGCTATTTTTATAGATGCTGGCGGGGCTGAGTCCAAAAGACTGTATTATGTGCAACTTTTTGCTCTCTTTGAGTTCAAAAAGACTGAAGGCAAAGGATATGAAAATTGCAGTCGGTAGCATGTAGGAAAAGTAAAATAAAAACCAAAGGAAAAAAAAGGGAAGGGAATCTCTTAAGGGCAACTGGAACACTATCTGGTCAAGTCTGATTATCTGGAATATTAGGAACAGAAAGGTAAGCAAAAAGCTGATAAGTATCCCAAGCCTCAAAAACCTCCAGAAAAACCAGCGGAATATCATCTAAGCTTGAGTTTTCCCTTTAGCCTTTCCTTCTGGTTTGGCTCCCCCTTCTTACCCCCCATAAGAAGCTCATAAGCTTTTTTGTAGTATTCCTGAGCCTCCTTTTCCCTTCCAAGTTTAACCAGGACATCTCCCATGTGTTCGTAAAGCACAGGGTCTTCCTTTTCCTTTTCAAGAGCTTTGAGAAGTAGTTCCTCTGCCTTGAGGTAATCTCCGCGGTAATAGAGCACCCATGCCATGCTATCTATGTATGCTGGGTTTTCAGGCTCCTTTTCCAGAGCTCTTCTTATGAGCTTTTCCGCCTCATCAACCCTTGCACCCTCATACCACAGAAGGAGTGAATATCCAAGATGGTTCAACAGCTCCGGGTCGTCAGGGTTGAGCTCAAGAGCTTTTCTGAGGTCTTCCTCTGCGGAGATAATCCTGCCAGCCTTGTCCTGAACTATGGCTCTGAGAAAATAGCCCCTGTAATCCTGAGGATTTATCTGCAGAGCTTTGTTTATGTATCTGAGGGCTTCCTGGAACTCTTCCCTCTCGTTGTATAGGCTAGCCATGAGAAGATTGAGCTGATAGCTATTTGGCTCTACTGCGAGCCCAGTCTTGAGCAGTTCTTCCGCCTTAGAGTATTCCTTTTTATCTATGTATATGCCTGCCAGTCTCTCTATGATTTTGGGGTTGTTTCCAACCTTCCTCTGAAGGTCAAGGTATATGCTCAGGGCTTTATCTGTCTCCCTGTCATACTCAAGAAGAAGTGCGTATGTGTAAGCAATGTCCGGATTGTCCGGGTTCTCCCTGTATAGCTTCTCCAGAAGCTCCTTTGCCCTTTTTGCTTCTCCGGACCTTATGAGAAGGAGGCTATACTGATACAGGTAGCCCCCATCTGGATAAAGCTCAGCCAGCTTCTGGTAGACCTCCTTCGCTTCCTGAAACCTCCCTGTTATTGTATATATGTTTGCAAGCCTCTCCAGGGCACTCCGGTTGTTGGGGTCCTGCCTGAGTATATCTTTATAAAGGTCCTCAGCCCTTGAGTATTCACCCCTCTGCTCGTATATGCTACCGAGGGTTATAAAGCCAGCCTCAAAGGTGCCCTTTACCTTGAGGGATTTTTCAAGGTAGTCTATGGCTTCTTGCTGTTTACCTTCAGAGAGGGCAATGCGCGCAAGCATAAAGTAAGGCAGCGGGTTGTCAGGGCTAATACTAGCCAGCTTAAGAAGCACACTGCGAGCCTTCACAAGCTCACCTCTTCTCAGGTATTCCTCCGCCAGAAAAACCATTATCTCCCTTGATTCAGGATTCTTTGAATATCCCTCCTCAAGCACCCTTAGAGCTTTATCCCCTTCTCTTCTCAAACTGTATACGTTGTGAAGGAGAAGGTATGGGTCTGGTATGTTGGGATACTTTGACTTGAACTCGCTGGCAATCCTGAGGGCCATGTTGCTCTTTCTCAGCTGAAGCTGTAATCTTACTGTATCTACATACAGGGAAGGTGTGGGTGCTCTTTCAAGAGCTCTCAGGCAGTAAGCCTCTGCCTTTGAAGGCTCTCTCTCCTGATACAGCCTGCAGAAAACATAATCGGTGTAGGGATTGTAAGCCAGCGATATGCTGGCAAATATCAAAAAAAAGAACAATCTCATTCCATACTCCTGTGTATAAGAAGTGGTATGTCAAGAGACCTCAAAAGCTCTGAGGATGTGCTTCCAAGAAGCACTCTCTTTAGACCGGACAGGCCCCTGCTTCCAAGAACCACCATGTCAATATGGGGATTTTCCTTCAAAAAGTTCTTTATGCCGTCCGCAGGCGACCTTTCTTCAAGCACATAGGAAGAAACCTCAAACCCAGAATCTCTCAACCAGCCCTCAATTTCCCCCATATGTTTTATCTTTTCTTCCCTGTATCTTTCACTCAGAACATCCCTTATACCCTCAACTACGGGAAGCTCTATGGTTTCTTCCACGTGCAGGAGGACTATGTGTGGAGAAAGAGGCTTTAAAAGCCTTACTGCAAATTCAAGGGCTTTTCTGGCATACTCTGAAAAGTCGTATCCTACCAGAACCCTTTTTATGCTCTCAGGCTCTTTCCCTTTCAGCACGAACACAGGCCTTCTGGAATACTTTACCACCTTTTCTGTGGTTGAGCCTACAATTATCCTCTCCACAAGACCCTTTTTATGGCTACCCATAAAAACAAGGTCAAAATCCTTCTCCTTTTCAAGCACCGCCTCCGCCGGATCTCCTACTTCAACAGAGACTTCCACCTTCAGAGGCTTCAGGAACTCTGCAAGAGCCTTTAACCTTTCTTTTGATTCCTCCTTTTTCCTCTCCTGAAGTTCTGCAAGCAGCTGAAGGTCCACTGTGCTCATCCCAAAGCTCTCCGGATATGGAAGGTAAAGGACTGGAGAGACCACATTGAGAAGATGGACCTCTGCAGAGTGGGCCTGACCGAACAGTTTAACAGTTCTGAGCAGCGGATTAGTTATCTCCGTAAAGTCAACGGGCACAAGAAACTTCATATCTATTCCCTCCAGCTTAATAACTTACCGGATACTTCTCAGCCAGACCCACCGAAGACCTCCTTAAAATTTATCTCAACTTCACACCTGCCAAGGCTAAATCTCTTGTCCATCTTTTCTCTGTATTTACCCACAGAAAGCTCAAAAACTTTAACCTCCTTCTCATCGGGATAAACCAAAACAAAATACTTCACACCTTCCCTTTCGCAGAGCTCAAACTTTAACCCTTCATCCATTTGCCTGCTGGAGGGTGAAACTATCTCCACAACCATTTCTGGAGGTCTTTCTACCCTTTCAGGAATCTCTCCGCACAGCACCATGAG